>JAFQYI010000178.1 GCA_017406505.1 bacterium | reverse complement strand
TTTTGTTGCAATTTAATTCTGTCTTGTTTCAAAACTACAAGAGCATCGTTTACTTCTTTTACTGCAATTTGATTAGTTTTAAAATAACTTTCAAGCATTCTGTCATATTTCGATTTTTGTAATCTCAAATTAGCAAGTCTTTTTCCTCCAGTAAAAACAGGTAATAAAAGTCCTCCTGCCAAAGCTGCAAGAGCTTGTTCTGTATTAAATATTCGACTCATATCACTAGCTGTAAAAACAGCTAATCCGGATAAATTGATAGTTGGTAAAAATTCTTTTTTTGCAACTCGTATATCAATACCTGCTTTTTCTATCATTTTTTCAGATTTGATATAATCCGGACGATTTGTTATAATATCCGATGATAGTTCTGTTGGAATATTTTCGGGAAATGTGATTTCCGATAATTCTTTTCTTTCTAAGTTTTCAACATTATCAGGTGTTTCACCTATTAAAACTGCGAGTTCATGTAATAATTTTGAACGATTTTTCATTAATATAGGTAATTCTGTTTTTCCATACACATAAGATTTGTTAGCTTTGACTGTATCAGACATTGATACGGTTCCTGCTTCATTGCAAAGTTTCATTAAATCATATATTACTTTTCTTAAATCTACTATTTTTTCTTGATATTTTATCATTTCATCAAGTTTTACTATATTAAAATATGTTGCTGCTACTGCAGATGCAATAGCTATATATGCAGCTCTCTCATCTTGCATAGACGCTTCATAATCTTTTTTAGACGATTTTGTTTTATCATGATTTTTTAAAAATATATCAGCTTCATAATTCACTAAAGCCGGAGTCATAAAACTCCACTCACCCTTTCTGCTTCCTATATTTTTAATAAGTGCCGGTGAAAATCCTACCCCTATAGTCGGTAATTCATTTCCAAATTGTATCCTTGTATATTGATAATATTCATCTACGGCAATTGATGCTGCTTTCAAATCATGATTATGCTGAACTGCTTTAATAATATAGCTTTCTAAATATTCATCATTGAATGATTTCCACCAATCCATATTTATATATTCGTATTTGTATTTATCATCAAAACGTCTGCTTTTTTTAACCTTATATTCATATTTTTTATTCGATTTTGTTTCAATTTTTTGTTTTTCTTCTATAGCTAAACATGGCAAAGCATTAACGCTGAAAAAAATTCCTAAAATAACTGATGCTGCTGCCTTTTTTATCATTTTTTTTAACCTTTACTTTATTACTTGACAATATTTTTAGCAATATGGTAACATATCATTGTTGCAAATGCAACATGTTTTTTAAACAACATGTTTAAGGATATACAATGCGAAAAGATAATATGTTTGAAAATTATTCAGAGACCATATTTTATCAGATAAGTTTAACAGCAAGGTATCAAAAACTACTGATATTAGACTATTTTAGTCAAATAGGCTTAGATATGAATCCTGATGAATTTTTAGCATTGGATATCATTTCTATAAATCCTGGAATTTGTCAAAGAGATTTGGCAAAAGAAATATTGAAAGATAGAGCAGGCACCGGAAGAATTCTTTTATCACTTGAAGCAAAAGGTCTGGTAGAAAGATTTGTTACAACTAAAGGAAATCGTTTGGTAAGAAGCATGAAATTAACAGAAACAGGAGAAAAAGCTCTAAAAAAAGCTCAAGAAAAATTAATGCCTTCAATATTGAAAATGAAAGAACTTTTTCCTCAAGAAGATGTAGATGAATTAAAAAAAATGTTAAATAAAATCAGAAGTGTTCTATCAGAACATGTTCAAACAAATATATAGAAAATAAGGATATAAAAATGTCAGACGAAAACAATACTCTAGAAAATACAAATGAAGAACAAGAAACAAAAAAAAGAATAGGGATAAGACGCCGTTATATGGCTCTTATATTGGTTATTTTGGGAATACTTCTCGGTTTGTATGCCCACAATGCATCTAAATATCAATCAACAGATGATGCTTATGTTGAAGCTCACATGGTACAGGTTGCACCAAAAGTAACAGGACAAATTGTAGAACTTTTGATTGAAGATAACCAAAGAATTGAAGAAGGTGATGTTGTTGCTGTAATCGATAAAGATGATTATAAAATAAAATTTGCACAGGCTGATGCAGAATATCAAAAAGAACTTGCAAATCAAAAAATTGCAACTGCAAATCTTTCGGCTATCAATTCTGAAATTGAACTTGCTAAAACTGATTTAGAACGATATAAAAATTTATACAAGTCCGGTGCAGTATCAAAACAAACTCTTGATAATGCTCAAACAAAATATGATGCTGTTTCTGCAAGAAAAACTCACGCAGAAGAAAGTATTTTTTCAAAATCTCAAAATAAAGTTGCCGATGCTAATTTGAAAGTTTTAAAGGCAAAAAGAGATAAAGCTGCGTTAGATTTGAAAAATACAGAAGTTATAGCACCTCAAAATGGTATAGTTACAAATAAAAGAGCAGAAAAGGGTGCTTATGTATCTGTTGGTTCTCCTTTATTTGCCCTTGTTCCTGATGAAGTATGGATTGTTGCTAACTTTAAAGAAAGTCAGGTAGGTAATATGAAACCCGGACAACCTGTTGAAATTAAAATTGACGCATATCCAAATAAAACATTTAAAGGTAAGATAGATAGTATTCAAAGAGCTTCCGGAGCAAAATCAAGTTTGTTTCCACCTGAAAATGCCGTTGGTTCTTTTGTTAAAATTGTTCAAAGAATACCTGTTAAAATAGTTTTCGATGAAGAAATTAATCCTGAAGAATTTATAATTGTATCAGGAATGTCAGTTGTTCCAAAAGTAAAAGTAAAATAATATGTCACAAACAGTTAATTCAGAAATAAATAATGATATTTGGAAACCGTCAAAGAGTCCGTGGTTGGTTGCTTTACCAACAATTTTTGCAGCATTTATGTTTGTTCTTGATGAAACCATTGCAAATGTTGCATTACCACACATGGCTGGTTCGTTTTCTGTAAGTAGAGAAGAATCAACGTGGATTTTAACAAGTTATCTTGTTGCCAGTGGTGTCGCTATAACTGCTGTTGATTGGTTTAGCAAATTGATGGGAAGAAAAAATTTTTTCATTTTTAGTGTTATTTTGTTTACACTTTCCTCTGTTTTATGTGGTATATCAAATTCTATAGGAATGATGATTTTTGCTAGAATTTTACAAGGTTTTGGTGGAGGAGGACTACTTCCTGTATCACAGGCAGTACTTCTTGAATCTTTTGAACCAAGAGAACGTGGACAAGCAATGGCTGTATTTGGATTAGTTATCGTTGTTGCACCTATTGTTGGTCCTGTTTTGGGTGGTTGGATTACGGATAATTATTCCTGGCCTTGGATATTTTTTATAAATCTCCCCTTTGGAATTTTAACCGTTTATTTAGCTAAAATTTTTCTTGAAGACCCTCCTTATGCTAGAAAGCAAAAAAATGTAAAACTCGATACTGCAGGATTTTTCTTATTGACTGTTTGGCTAGCAACACTACAAGTTATTTTAGACAAAGGTAATAATGCTGATTGGTTTAATGCACCTTGGATTTGCCGTCTTAGTATAATTTGTGTACTTTCCGGATTTTTATTTTTTGTTTCTCAAATGAAACAAAATTCTCTTGTCGATTTAAGAGTTTTTAAAGATAGGAATTTTGTTGCAGGAACTATAATTCAAGTAGTTATTATGGCTGTTTTATTAGCTTCGGTTGCAATATTACCTCAATTTTTACAATCCATTATGGGCTATACTGCTTTTTTAAGCGGCTTAACAATTATGCCCAGAGGTATTGGGGCTTTATCTGCATCGGTACTTTTTGGTTTACTTGCCAAAAAAGTGGATAACAGACTTTTAGCTATTATAGGACTAGCTTTAATAGGCACGGCCGGATTAAAATTTGGATTTTTAAATCTTCAAATATCAAGTGTAAATATTGCCATTCCAAACTTCATATTTGGACTGGGTATGGGATTTGCTATGATGCCTTTAGTCTCTTTATCTGTTGCAACTCTTGCTAATTCTCAAATGACAAATGCCAGTGGATTACAATCTTTACTAAAAAATATAGGTGGTGCTATTGGTACATCTATTGTTACAACAATGATTTCAAGATTTTCTCAAGTTCATCAATTTATGATGGTGGGGCATCTAAATCCTTTAAATCCTGTTTTTGATGCAAAAGTTACTGCTACAAAAGCTGCATTATCTTCATATATGCATAGTTCTATAGCTTCTTTTGCTGCTCAGTATTCTATGTATGGAGAGTTAATTAAACAGTCTACTTTGTGGGGTTTTATGGAAGCATTTAGAATTTGTGGACTTGCAGCTATTGTTGTTATTCCTTTAGTATTTTTAATAAAAAATTTCCCTAAAGAAAATTCTGACTAATCAATATCAATAGGTTCTCGTAAAATTATTTTTATAGCTTCTTTAGCTATATCATTAAGTTGAGGATTAATGTATTGAGCATTTGATATTTGCCTCAATATATCTATTGTCCTTTTAAAAATTCTAACAACATCACCTTCGGAAGAATCTGTCATTTCTGTTAATTCTTCCCAACTTATTCCATTTACCCACATTTCTATTAATGGAGAATAATATGAATTTATATACATTTCTGTATCAATATCATAATCTCGCTGAACAACGGCTATCTTTTTTCTTATATTTTTAAGTTTATTTAATGTTTTTCTAACACCGTTCGAAATTGATTGAGATGGGAATATATCACCTCTCAAATCTTCAGTTATAGTTGCACAAATAACTGCTGAAAGTTCTGCAGGTGTTAATTCATCAAGAACGCCACTTAATAGTATTTCGGCAATATATAATTCATTTTCAGAACGTAACGTTGAACATAGCAAGCCTTTTTCATTAGGAAAATTATTTTCAATATATCCAAGTCTTTCAAGAACTGCTTTATGTCCTAAAAATTTATTCCAATAAATATCTTTTTCTTTGGCTATATTTTTTTCCAAATTTTCAACTTTTTTTTCATATCTTTGTAAAACATCTAAATCTTTCATGTGTTTTTTGTAATTTCTACAAATATCACAATGATAGGATTTCATTTTACTTTGCAAATCTTTTGTTTTATTCAAAAATTCTGTTACTTCCTGTGCATCTTTCTGCCCTTTTTGTTTTGCCAGTTTTATTAAAGTTTTAGATAATTTTCTGTGAACAACATAAGATTCTCTCGTTTTATTGTATGTAATTAAATCATTATTTGTTAATTTGTATGGACAAACAAAAGAATTTAATTTATCTATAGTTTTTATAGTAGCTTCATGTTGAGAAATAAGTGGTTTAAGCCTGTCATTTGAAGAATAATATCCGAAACTTTTCAATATAAGTTCCTTTGACTCTTCTAAAGAAAACTTTTGTAATAAATTTAAAACCATAGAATATTTTGGTGAAAATCTGCTTTCAAGAGGATTGGCTTCCGATAAAACGAGTTCTGCAACTTCGTCAGGCGTTTGAAAAGATGTTCCTATAATTGTAACATATCCAATTTTATCCATTCCTCGTCTACCGGCACGACCTGACATTTGAAGAAATTCATTGGCTGTAAGCATTCTATGTCCATTATCGGTTCTTTTACTGATTGCTGAAATAACTGTTGAACGAGCAGGCATGTTTATTCCTGCAGCAAGAGTTTCTGTCGCAAATACAACTTTTATAAGACCTCATTGAAAAAGTTTTTCTATTAAAACTTTCCAACCGGGTAATAATCCGGCATGATGAGATGCTATACCGTGATATACACAATCTAAATGCTTATTATGGGCAAGATATGGATTTTCTTTTAAATATTCGGCGACAATTTCTTGAATTTGTTTTGCTTCTTCTTTTGTTATCAAATCTAAATCACAGCATTTTTCCATCTGTTCATCGCATTTTTTTCTTGAAAAAGTAAAATAAATTGCAGGTAGCATATCTTTTTTATGTAAAACAGAAATAACATCTTTGGCTGTATTTCTTTGATGGATTTTATTTTTAAAACTTTTATCTCGTCTTTCGGGGCGTATTTTCCTGTTTAATTTTCCATCAGGAGTTAATAATGGTAATACATCAAAAGGTTTTGACGAATCATAATAATAAAATCTTAATGGTACAGGTCGAAAATCTGTTTGTATACATTCTGTACCAGAATGAACAGTATTTATCCAGCCACATAACTGTTCTGCATTAGCAACAGTTGCAGATAACGCTATAATTTGAATATCAGTTGGACAGTATATAATACTTTCTTCCCATACAGTTCCTCGTTCTTCATCATTCATATAATGAACTTCATCAAGAACGGCATATTTCACTCCTTGAAGATTTTTAGCAAGCTCTCCAAGGTTTGTTCCATATAACATATTTCTGAAAACTTCAGTTGTCATAACAACAATTTGAGCATCTCTGTTAATTGATGTATCACCTGTTAAAAGACCAACTTTGTCTTCTCCGTATTTTCTTCCGAAATCTGAAAATTTTTGGTTTGAAAGAGCTTTTAATGGAGTTGTATAAATTAATTTTGTACCTTCTTCTAATGCTTTATGAATTGCATGTTCTGCAATACAAGTTTTCCCTGCACCTGTTGGAGCAGAAACAACTACACTTTTTCCTTCATCTATATATTTGACAGCTTCTTTTTGAAAATCATCTAATTCAAAATCAAATTTATACACAATAATATTATATACTTTCTTCTTCCATAATATCCATTAAGTGATTTAGGCGTTTCATTGTTTGTTTAAATTGTTCAATAGTAAGGCTTTGCGCACCATCAGAAGATGCTCTGTCCGGATCATGGTGAACTTCCATCATTACACCGTTTGCACCAACAACAAGACCTGCTTTTGCAAGTGGTTCAACCAGATATCTTCTTCCTGTTCCGTGGCTTGGATCAATAATGACAGGTAAATGAGAATATCTTTTTATAACAGGTATTGCTGCTACATCAAGAGTATTTCTTGTGTATGTGCTGTCAAAACCTTTTACACCTCTTTCACAAAGAATAACTTTTGGATTTCCTGTACTTAAAATATATTCTGCAGCCAGTAAAAACTCTCTTATAGTGGCAGCAGGACCATTTTTTATCATAACAGGCTTTCCTGTTTGACCGGCTGCTTTCAACAGCTTAAAATTTTGCATATTTCTGGCACCGATTTGTAAAATATCTGCATATTCACATATTAAAGGTAAATCTAATGTGTCCATAACTTCTGTAACAACAAGCATTCCTGTTCTTTCAGATGCAATTTTTAAATATTCCAATCCTTTTTCTTCATAGCCTTGAAAATCATAAGGTGAAGTTCTTGGTTTAAAAGCTCCCCCTCTTAAAAAATTACAGCCACATTCTTTTGCAGCATCTGCAACTCGTAAAAGTCCATCTAACTCTTTTTCCACACAACAAGGTCCGACCATCATTTGTGGTCTGTTTTTTCCACCAATTTTTACTCCATTTTCAAATTCTATTACGGTATCATCAGGCTGTCCTTCTCTTGATGCTAATTTATATGGTTCTGAGATTAATTTAACTTCTCTTACACCTTCATAAGAAGCAACTGCATTTGGTTGAAATAATTTTCTATCTCCGATTGCAGCAATTACTGTCATTATATCTCCACGATTTAATACAGCCTTAAAACCGTTTGTTTCTAAATAAGAAACTACTGCTTGTATTTGACTTTCCGTAGCTTTTGGCTCCATTACTATAATCATTTTTTTATATCCTTATTTGTATGTATTTATCTAAAATGGTTTTCCCGGAAAATTGGGAAACCTAGGCATTTTGGGCATTTTCAACTTACCTTTTTTAGCTTTTTCCTGCATATTAGAAAAACCTTTCATCATTTTTCTCATTTGTTCAAATTGAGTAATGATTAAATTTACTTCGTGCATTGGCAATCCTGAACCTGCTGATAATCTTCGTTTCCTTGAACTGTTAATTATTTCGGGATTATCTCTCTCTTCAGGTGTCATACTATTAATAAATGTTTCAACTTTTTTGAGTTGCTTTTCACCTTCTGTTGCAATCATTTCTCTGTTTTCTTTATTTAAACCCGGAATAGGAAGCATACCAAGAAGATTTTCTATAGAACCAAACATTTTCATCTGCTTTTGAATTTTTAGAAAATCATTAAATGTAAATTCAGCTTTTTTCATTTTGGCTTCAAATTCTTTAGCCTGTTTTTCATCAAATACTTCTTGTGCCTTTTCAACAAGAGAAACAATATCTCCCATTCCAAGAATTCTATCTGCCAATCTTGCTGGGTGAAATTCTTCTAATGGCTCGATTTTTTCACCTTTACCCAAAAATTTGATAGGTTTGCCTGTTTGATGAACTACACTTAAAGCTGCACCACCTCTTGCATCTCCATCTGTTTTTGTTAAAATGGTCCCTGTTATTTCTAGCTGTTCATTAAAATCTCTTGCAACATTAACAGCTTCTTGTCCGGTCATTGCATCTATAACAAGAAGTTTTTCCTGTGGTTTATATATCCTGTCTAAAATTAAAAGCTCTGCCATCATATTTGTATCAATTTGTAAACGACCGGCTGTGTCTATTAATACAGGATTGTAACTTTCATTTTTGGCTTTTTCTATACCTTTTTGAACAAGATTTTGTACATCAGTAGAATCATCTATTGAAAAAACATCAACACCAATTTGTTCGCCTAATGTCTTTAATTGCGTAATTGCAGCCGGACGATATACGTCTGCTGCTATCATCAAAGGTTTCCTTCCATCTTTTTTAAATTTCAAAGCAAGTTTAGCACAAGATGTTGTTTTTCCTGAGCCTTGTAAACCCAACATCATTATTAACGAAGGGTTTCCACTCATGTTTAATGGAGAATCTTCCTTTCCTAATAAAATTGTGAGTTCATCATGAACAATTTTAATAAGTTGTTGGCTTGGATTTACTCCTTGAACAACTTTTTCACCTTCTGCACGCTCCCGAATTTTTGTTATAAATGATTTTACAACTGTTAAATTAACATCAGCTTCCAATAATGCACGACGAACTTCCCTAAGAGCATCTTGCATATTATCTTCGGTGAGTTTATCGTTTCCTGAAGTTTTTCTGATTATCTCCGTAAGACGTTCTGACAAATTATCAAACATTTTTATTCTTTCTTTCCAAAATCTGCACTTGAGATTACTCTGTCTATTAATCCATACTCACAAGCTTGTTGAGCTGACATATAGTAATCACGTTCTGTATCTTCTTGAATTTTTTCAAGAGGTTGTCCCGTATGTTTTGCAAGCAATTCATTTAAAGTGCTTCTCATACGTAAAATTTCTTTTGCTTCAATTTCAATATCGGAAGCTTGTCCCTTTGCTCCACCTAAAGGTTGGTGAATCATTATTCTTGAACTTGGTAATGATAATCTCTTGCCCGGAGTTCCTGCAGAAAGTAAAAATGCACCCATACTTGCTGCTTCACCAATACATATTGTACTTACATCTGCTCTTATATGATTCATTGTATCAAATATTGCCATGCCAGATGTGATTACTCCTCCTGGAGAATTTATGTACAACATAATATCTTTTTCGGGATTTTCGCTGTCTAATAGCAATAATTGTGCAACTATTGAATTTGCCAATTCATCATCAATTTCTTCTCCCAAAAAGATAATTCTTTCTCTTAATAATCTTGAAAAAATATCAAAAGAACGTTCTCCTCTTGAAGAAGATTCTATAACGGTTGGCATATATGAAAGAATTTTTGAATAATCCATTTTATTTTTCCTTTGATAGTATTTACAATATAATTATATTAAAAGCATATTAAGATAACAAGTTTTTAATAAATAAAAGGACAGAGTTCAATGTTTGATGTTTTTGATAAACCTACTTGGAATGACAGAGAATCTTTATTTATTTATAAACCTGAAGTTTCAGGAATAATGGACGGCACAAGTACAATATACCAATATGCCTATCCTGATACAAATTATCCTATTTTACGAATGCCTTTTGATATTTATGATAAAGAAGGTAATATTTTACCTCACGGAATGTATATGATTGCTTTAGATTATGATAGAAAATATTTAATGTTTTTGCAAAGCAATGAAATTAAAGCAAGAGTTCCTGTTGCAGGTTTAACTGAGCAAATGCGAGAAGATAGTGATTTTAAAAAACGAGAAGAACTCGCTATGAAATATCAAAAGTACATGAATAGAGGAAAACAAAGAAAAGCTAAAAAATTTAAAAAAGAACTTGAAATTTATGATAAAAGAGTTAGGACAAAATTATCAGCAACTATTTCCGAAGAAGAAAACAGTGTATATATTCTTCACTATGAAACAGCTTTTCAAAAAGCTTTTGCCATCATTCCTAAATATTAAATATCTATAATACTAGCTTATATAGAAAAAATTGCTAATGCTTTTAATATAACATTATTACAATTATTAGATTTCTCGGATATTAAGTAATTTTTAATATCCTAATTCTTCATTTACTAATATAACTGTTATTCTGCCTTTAGGATTTGAAAGTCTTGTTGTTAAAATTTGAGAACATATACTTGTTTCGCTTTTACAATTCACACAACTACCGTTTTCTGTGCAAGGTGTATTTATTCCTATTAAATTATTTATTCTTTGTGCATTAATTGGGGCTGCATAATTTCTTGCTCTGGATAATCCATCTTCAACAGTTTTAACTATTTTATTCATTCCTGCTATTATAATTACCCTTTTAGGTCCAAAACAAAGTGCTGAAATTCTATTCCCTGTTCCATCTATATTAATAATTATTCCATCTTCTGTTATTGCATTAGCACTCATAAGAAAAACATCACTTATTAAACCTTGTCTAACTATTTGTTCTTTTTCTTCTTTGGTTTTTCCCTTATCTCTGTTAATTGTTTTATAATTATTTTCTTCAAGAAAATTTTTTATGCCTGTTTCCTCAAGAGTTATTGAGCCACCCCAAGAAATAGTTTCCGTTTTTGATATTAATTCTTCAATTTTCTGTATTGTTTCTTGTTTATTTTCGCAAAAATAAGCTTTAAAATTTCTTTTTTGTAAATTATTTATAATTTTTTCTGCTAATTTTTTATTTCTAATTTTAATATTATTCAAAATAAAATCCTTTTTCTATATCAAATTATCTTTTATAAAGTTTAACATTGGAATTAAAGCATTTGCTCTGTGTGAAATTTTATTTTTTTCTCCGTTAGGTAATTCTGCAACTGTTTTATTATATTTTGGAACAAAAAATATAGGGTCATATCCAAATCCACCACAACCGGCAACACTTTCTGCTATGTAACCTTCAATTTTACCTGATGTTTTGTATATAATATTACAATTTTTATCCGTTAAAACCATATTACATATAAATCTTGCTGTTCGTTTTTCAAATGGTACGGCATTTAATTCGTTCAATATTTTTTTTATTTTTTCTTCCTGTGTAGGTGCATATCTGGCAGAATATAGTCCCGGAGCACCATCTAAATAATCAACACATAATCCTGTATCATCAGCCAGAGCATAATCTTTTACAATTAATGATGCTGATTTTGCTTTTATTATAGCATTTTCCTCAAATGTATTACCATTTTCTTCCGGTTCAAATTTTGCATCAATTTTTCTTAAGATAATATCATTTTTATAAGGATTTATATTTTGTATCTCTAATAATTTATGGCTGTTTCCGGTTGCAATTGTTATTATCATTTATTTTCCAAACCTTCTTATACGATTTGAATATTCTGTTATAGCTTCTGCTAAACTTATTTTATTAAATTCCGGCCAATAAATGTTAGTTACAAACATTTCAGAATACGCAAGCTGCCATAATAAATAATTACTTATCCTTTTTTCTCCTCCCGTTCTGATTAATAAATCAGGATCAGGGATTTCAGATGTATAAAGTTCTTTGCTGATTGTTTCTTCATTTATTTCTTCAATATTTAATTTACCATTTTTTACTTCTTGTGCAATTTTTCTGCAAGCATTGGTAATTTCCATTCTTGAACCGTAGTTAAAAGCTATTTGAAGATAAACTCCTGTGTTATTTTGGGTTTTTTCTTCAGAATCTTTAAGGATTTTTTGTAAATCTTCGTTTAAAACATTTATATTTCCTATAAATTTAATTCTGACTCCGTTTTCATCTAATTCTAATAATTCATTTTTAATAGTATTTGCTAATAAACCCATTAAAAAATTTACTTCTTCTGGTGGACGATTCCAATTCTCCGTAGAAAATGCATAAACTGTTAAATACTTTATTCCATATACATGACAAGCTTTTAATGTTTTTTTTAACGCTTCTACTCCTTTTTGATGTCCCATAGCAGATGGTAAATGTTTTTCTTTTGCCCATCTCCTGTTGCCGTCCATTATTATTGCAATATGTTGTAATTTTGTATTTTTAACTTTTTCTGTAATAATTTGTTCTTCTGTCAATACAGGCATCATTTAAAACCTTTTTTTGTATTTTAAATTATTATAAAATAAATATACTTTTTTACAATTTATAAATATATTTACTTCATTAATTTATTTAACAAATTAACAATTTCTGCTAATTTTTCATTTGTATCCTGACCTTTTTCTATACTTTCCTTTATACAATGTGTAAGATGTCCTGATAATATATCTAAATTTATTTTTCTTAATATAGATTGACTTGCCATTAGTTGATTACTTATATCAATACAATATCTGTCATCTTCAACCATTTTAATTAATCCGTCCAATTGTCCTCTGACTGTTTTTAAAAGTTTTATAGTTTTTGATTTATCTATATGCATTTCTTCTCCAATAAAAAATCTTTCTTATTATTTTATAACAAGAAAGATTTTTATTTTACATTAAGTTTTTAATTATTTAGATTTTTTAAAAATTTTGAATTTTTTTATATTTGTTTTATGGCATTTGCATTTACAATCGACTTTAGTACATTTTTTGTCATTATGACATCCACAAGTACAATCTTTGTCGCAAGTTTTATGACATTTGCATTTGCAGTCAGCTTTAGTACATTTTTTGTCATTATGACATCCACAAGTACAATCTTTGTCGCAAGTTTTATGG
>JAFQYI010000177.1 GCA_017406505.1 bacterium | reverse complement strand
TATACAATATCATTTGCAAAATCGGTATTTCTTACGTATGTTGCAAATAAATGCTCAATTGTATGCATTGTACCATTTTCTAAATAATCATTTTCTTCATTATTTGGCTTTTTCATTCTAATATCGTAAGTTACAATATCATCATCAATTCTGGAAATATATAAACCCTTTTCTAAAACATCATGATTGACAGTAAAACTAGCAATCTTTTTCATATAAAAACTCCTTTTTTAAAATTGTTGTATAAGAAATGTTTCTTATATAAAAATTAATAGCACAAAAATTAAATATTTGATATAATTTTTAAGAATATTAATGGAGAATTTATAATGTCATTTAAGTTTGAAAAAACAGAAATTGAAGATGTAATTTTAGTAACACCTCAAGTTTTTGGAGATTATAGAGGCTTTTTTTCCGAAACATATAAAAAATCTGTTTTTATAGAAAATGGTATTACTGATGATTTTAGACAAGATAATCACTCTAAATCAACCAAAGGTGTATTAAGAGGACTGCATTATCAATTAAATCCAAAAGCACAAGCAAAACTTGTTCGTTGCGTTAAAGGAAAAATTTTGGACGTTGCTGTTGATATAAGAAAAAATTCAAAAACTTTTGGTAAGTGGGTTGGAAGAATATTAAGCGAAGAAAACAAACAAATGCTATATTTACCCGAAGGTTTTGCTCATGGTTTTGCCGTTTTAAGCGATGAAGCTGAATTTTTATATAAAGTTTCTAATGAATATTCACCTGAACACGATAGAGGTATTCGTTGGAATGACCCTGATATCGGCATCAATTGGAATATTGATTTTGAACCGAAATTAAGTGAAAAAGATAAAAAACAACCATTTTTTAAAGATGTAACAGAATTATTATAAGGATAAATTATGAAAAAAGTATTGGTTACAGGTGCAAAAGGTATGTTAGGACATGATTTGTGTCCTACTTTGGAAGATGCAGGATTTGAAGTTATTGAAACTGATGTGAATAATTTGGATATTACGGATTTAGAACAAGTTCAAAATGTATTAGATACTCAAAAACCTGATGCTGTTGTTCATTGTGCAGCTTATACTAATGTAAATAAAGCTGAAGAAGATATAGATACAGCAATGAAAATTAATGCCACTGGAACAGAAAATCTTGCTAAAATATGTGCAAAACTTGATATACCAATATTTTATATATCAACAGATTATGTTTTTGACGGAACAAAAAAAGAACCTTATTTGCCTTACGATAAAACTAATCCTATAAATGCATACGGACTTACAAAATTAAAAGGTGAAGAAGCTGTTTTAAAGCATTGTAAGAAATATTATATAACCAGAACCAGTTGGTTATATGGTTTACATGGTAAAAATTTTGTAGAAACAATGATTTCTCTTGCTGATAAACCTGAAATAAAAGTTGTAGATGACCAAACAGGCTGTCCAACATGGACTCAAGAACTTTCTGACGGAATAACTACACTTTTGACTGAAGAAGCTCCTTATGGAATTTATCATATATGTGGTTCAGGTAAAACTACATGGTACGGATTTGCAAAAGAAATATTTGAACTTGCAGGACTAAATGTAAATCTTGTTCCTTGTAAAAGTAATGAATTTCCATCACCGGCTAAACGTCCGGAATATAGTGTGATGTATAATGACAATATTTGCAGAACGTGGAAAGCTGCATTAAAAGATTATATGAAATTGAGAGGTGAATAATGAAAGGGATAATACTTGCAGGTGGTGCAGGCACACGATTATATCCATCAACAATTACGGTTTCAAAACAACTTTTACCAATTTACGATAAACCAATGATTTATTATCCCCTATCAACATTGTTATTAGCTGGAATTAGGGATATTTTAATAATTTCAACACCTCAAGATTTACCAAATTTTGAAAAACTTTTAGGAGATGGCTCTGATTTTGGTATAAAACTAAGTTATAAAGAACAACCTTCTCCTGATGGACTTGCTCAGGCATTTATTTTAGGTGAAGAATTTATTAAAAATGATTGTTCAGCTTTAATTTTAGGAGATAATATTTTTTATGGAGTAGGATTTTCCGGAACCCTTCAAAAAACCGTAAAAAAAATTGAAGAAACAGGTGGTGCTACTGTTTTTGGTTATCCGGTAAAAGATCCCGAAAGATTTGGAGTCGTTGAGTTTGGTGAAAATGGCAAGGCCGTTTCGCTTGAAGAAAAACCACAAAATCCAAAATCAGACTATGCTGTTACAGGATTATATTTTTATGACAGCAATGTTGTTGAATATGCTAAAAACCTTAAACCATCGGCAAGAGGTGAACTTGAAATTACTGATTTAAACAGAATTTATCTTGAAAAAGGAACATTATCGGTAGAAAAATTGGGAAGAGGTTTTGCTTGGCTTGATACCGGAACTCATAAATCAATGTTTCAAGCAAGTCAATACGTTGAAGCTATTGAAGATAACCAGGGTATTAAAATAGCTTGTTTGGAAGAAGTTGCCTATCGTATGAAATTCTTAACAAAGGAAGATTTGATAGCAAAAGCTGATAAATATCCAAAAAATGATTATTATAAATATTTAAGGACGATTAAATAATTTTTCATATAATTTTAAAGCAATAGCAGTAACAACAACAGACAAAACAATAATTTCAAAAATCATCATACTTTGGACAGCTTTATAATCTGCTATAACAGGTAAAAATCCGATTAATAGAGCTAATGTTGTAAGCCCAAATGCAAATCCTTTTTTGTCAGGCATCATATTAGCTAATGCTGTTACAGTTATGGGCATTGTTAAATTAAAACAAAACATTCCCAAAATAGCAAGGCAAGGAATAAAACTTCCATATTTTAATAGAGGTATAGATAGTAATAAACCAATAACAGCTGTATTAAACATTCCAAATTTGTCTGATAAAAATCCTCCAATTGCCTTTCCAAATGCAATGGCAAAAACAAGCATACACAATAATGTGAAATTATCTTTTGCAACAAAATCATAACTTAATCCGATAAAAGAACGAATACATATAGAAATTAATAAACAAATAATAATTAGCATATAGATAGGAAAATCCGATTTTTTAGCAAGATTTTTTTGAATTTCGATTGAAGGGGGAACAAAAGTCATAAATCCAATCGCAACCAAAAGAAGAAATATTAATATGAGATTATTAGCATATTGAAAGTTATTCCAATAAGTACCTAAAAATAGACCAACAGCACCTGGTGCAACAAATAGTCCTGGTAATTTTGCTCTACCATTACCCATATTTAAAGAAATAATACCTCCTCCTGTATGGAATAAAGCATTTCCGACACCAACACTACAAATAGTTAAAAAAGGATTTTTTGTTGTAAAAAATCCTGCAATTATTAATATACAACCTATAATTGAAAAATTTTGAGGATTTTTTAATTTATCTGCTAAAAAACCAAAAACAGACTGTAAACCAAAAGCAAGTACATTGTATAATATGACAATTTGAATAAGATTAACTATTTCAATTTGACCAACAAACGAATATACTATCGCAGCACAGGATAAATCTACAAGTGCATGTATTGTTCCATAAATACTTATTAGGCATAATTTATTTTTATTTATCATAAAAATTACTCTTGTTTATTAAAAAGTATATACTAAATAAAAAATTTTTAATATGTTTTATATCCTATATGTTATAATGAGCTATGGAGTTGATAAATAAAGAGGTTTTATGTTTTTAAAATTTTTTGAAAAATATTTTTCTATAAAGAATATTATATTTACTATAGTTTTTATTTTGTTTATAACTTTTCTTTTTAAGAGCAAAAATATATCATTAATATTTTTTGCATCTTTTGTTATAGCATGTTCAATTAATCCTTTTGTCGATAAATTATCAAATAAAATGCCAAGAAATACAGCAACTTTATTAGTAATTGTTTCAATAATCTGTGCTTTTTTTGCAGTATTTATCCCAATATGTATTTTGTGTACGCAAGAGATAAAATCCTTCATTGTTGCTTTTCCTGAGTATATTGATAAATTTGATGATTATCTTTTAAGTATACCGATATTGAATAAATTAGATTTTACAGCTGATAATTTAGAAATGATAGCTACATCAATGTCCAATTCATCATCAGAAATAATGAATAGCATATTTGATATTGGCAAAAATATTGGTACAGCATTTGTATATCTGATTTTTTCGATGATGATTATATATTATTTGGTAACTGATAAAAAGATTTTAAAGGATTTTTATTTAAAAAGTTTTCCTGTTCAAATGCGTAAAAAAGCAGAAACTATTGGAGTTTTAATATCTAAAAAGACAGGTGGTTATTTAATAGCACAACTTACAACTATATTGAGTGTAGGAATTGTTATGCTAATTGGTCTTAGTATTATGAATATTAATTATGCCTTACTTTTAGCAATACTTACAGCAGTTTTTGATATTATTCCGGTTATAGGACCAACTATAGCTCTTATAATATGTATCATAGCAACTTACGAATCAGGTACCGGTGCAGTTTTAACTGTATTGGTGGTATTTTCTTTAGCTCAATTTATAGAAAATAATTTTGTAAGACCATATGTATTTGGAAAATTTCTTGATATACATCCATTAGTAATTTTTATATTTTTAATAATTGCAGCAGAATATTTAGGAGTAATTGGTGTAGTTTTTGCGCCTGCTCTTGCAGCAGTTGCAGTCGTTCTGTATGAAGAACTATATCTTAAAAACCTAAATTAAAAATCAGAATTATAATTTTAAGTAGATTTACAATTTAGCCTATATAATGTGGTAAAAATTTTTTATTTAGGCTCAATAATACACAATAACAATTATATTGACTCATTAATTATAAATTATATAATTAAATTAGGGAAAATATTTATGAAATATAAATTTTGTCATCAACTCAAAAATAGTTTATTCTTTTCCAATAATGAAATTTTACATTGTTGTCCAGGTGTAGCAGAGTTTGCTCCAAAATTTTTATGTAATTATTTTGGAAATTTATTTGACAAAATGCAAATTATAAATGAAAAGAAATATGCATCCTTAAAAAGTAAAAATGGACAAATTCCATATTTAGTTTGTGAAAATTGTCATAAATATGAAGAACAAGATTGGGATGAAGATTTTAGGATAAAAGATATATCAATTTCGCATTGGACTGCTTGTAATTGTAATTGTACATATTGTTTTACATCAATTGATAAACAGCATTTTAATTCAAAACCGACATACAAAATAATGCCTGTATTAGAAAATATAAAAGATATTATTGATTTCGATGGAATTGTCAGATTTGTTGGTGGAGATATATCTCAACTTGATGAATTTGAAGATATAATAAACTTTTTTTATTCAAATGGAAGTAATAATTTTT
>JAFQYI010000176.1 GCA_017406505.1 bacterium | reverse complement strand
TATTATTTGTAATTGATGGTAATTAGTATGTTCATTATATTCTGAAAAAAGATTGATAAATTCTAAAATTTTATCCATTATTCTATACCAATTTCTGATTTAATTTGATTATATAAATTTTCACCTGTTTTTGACTTTAAATTATTTATTCTTATATCAATTTTCCTTATATTATCAGAATTAGGTTGATTTAGCATATATTCTTTTGCAAATAAATATGATTTCAAGGCTTCATAATTGTTAGAAAGCTGATAATAATAATCCCCTGCCTGAATGTATACAGATGCAATTGAAACATAATCATTAAGCTGTTTAGCTGCTTCAAGTGCTTTTAGAGCAAATTCTAAAGCTTTTGGTATAGATTTGGAATGATATATTGATGCAAGTTTTGAATATGAAAAATACATTCCGTCCCAATTATCTTGTTTTTCGTCTGCTTTTGCAGCTTCTTCATAGTATTTAGCAGCTTTATCAATTTCATCTTGATCTTCATAAATTTCGGCAATATTTGAATAGGCAGAGGAAATAAACGAATTAATATCAGGTTCAGTAGATGTTTGAATACACCTTATATATAGTTTAAATGCTTTTTCAGTATCTCCATAGTCATCACAGGCTAAACCATATTTAAAACAACATTCGCATAGTAATTTTTTATTATCTGAATGTGTTGCAGAATTTAGTACTTCCTGATAATATTCACAAGCTTTATCATAATTTGAATTATTGTTTTCAATTTCAGCTAAGTTCAGCATAACTCTAATTTTAAAATTAATATCAATATTTTTGTTGGAATCAAGAATTTTTTCATAAAGACTTTTTGCTTGAGAATGATTATATGTTTCTGTGTAAATTTCAGCCATATTAAATAATGCATCAGCAGCTTTTTGAGGATTTATTGTTTCATATAATTTATTAGCAGAATCAAAACATTTCAAAGCTTCATCGTTATTTTGCATTCTTCTATGACAATATGCAGTTTGCATCATAATAATAGGTTTAGCATCAGTATAGCCTGCTTCTTCTGTCATATTATATGCTTTTGCATATATTGCCAGTGCTTTTTCATAATTGAAATCTTGTTCGGCATTTCTTGCTTCTTGCATTACTGTTGCTAATGTTTCAGTTTTTGGAATATCTATATGTTCATAATTTTGTTTATATTTTTCATTGCTATTAATATTTTGTTGTCTATTATCAACTATTTCCTGTCTGATATTTTGTTCTTGATTTTCCGACTGAATAACTCTGTTATAATTTTTTATTTCTGGTTTTACAAACTCTGCTGTTGGAACTTTCATATTTAGTTGATTTAATAAATTTAACTCTTCTTGAGAAAGTTCAAATTGTTTTGCTCTTAAATTATTTCTTATTCTTGTTTCCAAACCTCTTGGTGCAGGTTTTACAAATCTTTGTTGAGATTGTTGTTTTGGCGATATGGTTGATTCTGAGAAAATCCAATCCTTTTTTATGCTGTTTGCATAACTTAAATAATCAATATTTGTTTTATTTTGGGCTTTTACAGGTGAAACTTCAATTATTGTATTGTCTGCTGCATCTTTATGATATGCTGATTCTCTACGCATTGTACTTCTGGATATTGTTAAATCTCTTTCAGAAGGCTTTTTAGGCAATTGGGATTCATATAATTCGTACAAATATGTATGAATGTCCTTTCGGGTTTGAGCATTAATTGTTCCTTCAACAGTTTGTTTTACATAATCTTTTAAATATATATTTTTCCCTTCTCTGCATAAAAGCATTCTTTCTTCTAAATATGCTATTTCATCAGGTGTTGATAATTTTTGTGTAATTAAAAAATTTTCACCTACTCCCGAGCGAATTAGTGTTAAGAACCATAATGTTTTAAAAAATCTTTCAGGAATTAACGTTAATACTTTTGATATTAAAAAATCAAAAATAGTCATATTTTTTTTTGAATAATCATTATATAAACTTTTTAATGAAATATTTAATAAATTTATAACGTTAATTATCAATGAAATATATAAATAATGACCTTTCGACGCAATGAATGTATTTTCGTAAGTTTCATCATCTGATTCTATTCCTTTTTTATTCAAAAGTGCTATAAATTCGTCCTTACTTAATAATTTTATTACTGCAAAATTTGATGAAGCATCATCAGATAAATCTTTAGATGCAAGATTTCTTGAAGTAACTATAATTTTTATTTTATCAATTTGTGAAATATGTTTAATAAAATTAAGAATTTCGGCATGTAATGAATATTTTTCAGAATCTAGAGAATCAAAAATAAATAACAACGGAGAATTACCACTTCTTATATATGCGTTAATTCTTTCCGTAAAATTATTCGAATCTACTTTCGGTAAAATAATTTTCTTCTCATTATGATATTTTACAAAATCAGTATGAATAGATAAAAGAACATCATCAAGATTGGTAGATTCGAAACAATTTATGCGAAAATATAAAACAGTTGAATTAATCATTTCCGGAACAAGGTTTATAATAGCAGATTTTCCACTTCCCATAAATCCATGAAGAATAAAAGAATTTAATGAACTGTCTAAAAATGATACTAATTTTAAAAAAGTATCAAAATTATGAGATAAAATTTCATCTGTTGTTTCGGATATATTAAGAATAGCTTCATTTTTTAAAGCCGAATAGTCCGGAGTTCTTGCAAACATAAAACCTCCGGTTGATGCAGATAAAAAATTTTGTAATTTTTCGTTTAAAAATTTATATGCCATATAAATATATATTACTATATTTTTTAAACTATTAAAACACCTGATAATAAAAAAGACCGATTAAACGGTCTTGATTCACACACTTTACAATACACATTTTGATTTATGTAATCTGTTCTGCAGAAATATAATTCACTTTTACACAAGGTCGCCCATTGCTATACAAGGGAACATTGTTTATTTTTACTTACTTATATAAAATATTTTTGTCGTCAAAAATTGCTTTATGAAGCAAATATGTTAAGATTTGTTAATTATATAAATTTATTAAACATTTCAATAAATAAACCTGCCAAAATACTTATAAGAAGAAGTATAAAAATTATTAATAAAGTATTTTTGTTATTTTTATTTCTTTTTAATAAAACAATTAAGCCTAAGCCTGCACCTGAAGAAAGACCTGCAATTACAGAACCGAAACTTAAAACACCTTTCAAATACATCATTGTAATCAATACAGAAACAGCACAATTAGGTATTAAGCCGAAAATACCTGCTAATATCGGTTGTAATAGAGAATTGTTTAACATTAATGTTTCAATTTTTTCTTGAGTAAAAATTTCAAACATATAATTTAGGGCTATACAAACGACAAAAATAAAAAGAAATATTATAAACGTATGTTTGATGGGGTGTATAATAATATTTTTCCAATTATTTTCTCTAAGATGGTGATTACAACAGCCAGTTTCATTTTCAACTTCTTTTTCTTCTTCGACTTCTTGAGTTTTATTCTCAATTTTTTTAATGGGAGTTTTGATGAAGAAATCAACTAAATATCCTGAAATAATAGCAAGAACTAATTTTATAATAATAAGAAATCCAACTGTTTTGAACTCATCAGGTTTTGCAATAAGAATAGGAATAGCTTCGTCAGAGGTAGCAATATAAACAGAAATCAAAGTTCCTATAGAAATAAATTTTCTTACATACAATAATGTTGCAACAATAGAAAAACCACACTGTGGAATAATTGCAAATAATGTTCCTAAAACAGGACCAATTTTTTCAGAAAATTTTAAAAATGTTGAAATCTTTTTAGAAAAATGATTTTCGAAAATTTCGATAAAAACGAAAATAGCAAATAAAAATGGAACTAAACTGACACTATCTATGAGAGCATCTTCTACAAATTCCGGTAATATTAATAAAAATGATTCAATTATTTGCATTATATCTCCTTGCAGTTATATTATCATAAATAAAACTGTTTTATAAATTATTTTTATTGTATTATACAGGCATAAAATCTAAAATTTATAATAACACAAGGAAAATGTTAATGAAATCTTCCGAATATACAGATATAATTGTTGGAAGTGGTGTAGCAGGTCTTTATACTGCATTAAAACTTTCAGATGCAAATTCTAAAAATCGTAAAATTCTTTTAGTTACAAAATCAACTTTGAATGAATCAAATTCAAAATATGCTCAAGGTGGTATAGTTGGGGTTTTGCACGAAAATATTGGCGATTCCATAAATTTGCATGTATCAGATACTTTAAAAGCAGGAGCAGGGCTTTCAGAACCTTGTGTAGTTAAATTTATATCTGAAAACAGTGAAAAAGTTATTAAAGATTTGTTAAATCAAGGTGTAGATTTTGATAGAGATGAAAATGATAATTTAAGATTTACGATGGAAGGTGCTCATAGTGCAAGAAGAATTTTGCATGCCGGTGGCGATGCTACTGGATTTTATATGGAAAAAGCTCTTGCTGAAAATGTTCAAAATCGTGCAAATATCCATATTTTAGAGGAAACAATTGCCGTTGAACTTTTAATGAATTCTCAAAATCAATGTAAAGGTATTATTACTTTTAATAATTTAACCAATGAATATGAAGCAAATTATGCAAATTCTCTAATACTCGCCACAGGAGGAGTCGGGCAGTTATACAAATATACAACAAATCCTTCTGTTACTACCGGTGATGGCTTGGCTATTGCATATAGAGCTGGTGCTGTTATGCAGGATATGGAATTTGTTCAATTTCACCCTACTGCTTTTAATGCCAAAACCGAGGAAAATATGTTTTTGATTTCAGAAGCTGTTAGAGGCGAAGGTGCAAAACTTTTAGATAATGATGGTCATACTTTTATGGAAAAGTATGATGAAAGGCTTGAACTTGCTTCCAGAGATATTGTAACAAGAGCAATTTTTAATGAAATGCGTTTGCAAGGAACATCAAATGTCTATCTTGATGCAACTGTTATTGACAAAGAAAAATTAAATAATCGATTTCCAACCATATTGGGTATTTGCAGAAAAAATGGAATAGAACCGGAAAGGGATTATATACCTGTTTCTCCGGCTGCTCATTATCTTATGGGTGGAATAAAAACAACTGTAACAGGTTTTACTTCTATCGAAAATTTATTCGCTATCGGAGAAACTTCTTGTACAGGTTTACATGGTGCAAATAGACTGGCTAGTAATTCATTACTGGAATGTGTTGTATCAGCTTATGAAATTGTTGAAAATATCAAGGATAAATCTGTAGATTTACCAAATTACCATGAAATAGAAAAAGATGAAAAAATATACAATACTCTTGATATTTATAAAAATGATTTACCTTTAAATACAGTTGATTTCAAAGTTTTAAAGCAATCTTTGAGAGATTTAATGTGGAATAAAGTAGGTATTATTAGAAACGAAAATAATTTGAATGAAGCATTGTCTGAAATTGATATTTTGTCTAAAAAATTTGAATACAAAGATAAATGTCCTTCCAAAGAAGCTTATGAACTTAGGAATTTATTAACTGTTGCAAAATTAATTACAGAATTTGCTTTAAAACGGAAAGAATCAAGAGGTGGACATTTTAGAGAAGATTATTCAGGCAGGCATGAACCGGCAAGACACTACACAAAAACTTTGAATGATAATAAATATGAGGAAATATATGTTAAATGAATTTTTAGTAGAAGAGCATGTAAAAAATGCATTAAAAGAAGATATTGGTTTTCAGGATATTTCAACAGAAGCTTTAATTGATGATAAAATTGTTTCTGCATCTTTCAATACAAGAACAGATGGTGTTGTATGTGGACTTTCTGTAGTTAAAAAAGTTTTTGAGATACTATCCAAAGATGCTAAAATGACATTTAAAAAACAAGACGGAGATAATATTGAAAAAGGTGATATACTTGCGACTGTTACTGCTTCTCAAAAATGTGTTTTAACAGGTGAACGAACAGCCTTGAACTATATCAGATATATGTCGGGCATTGCAACTGAAACAGCAAAGTATATTAAAGCAATGAATAATCCTAATGTAAGACTTACTGATACAAGAAAAACCATACCGGGATTCAGAATGTTTGAAAAATATGCTGTAAGAACAGGTGGTGGTATTCCTCACAGATATAATCTTAGTGATTGTATTATGATAAAGGATAATCATATACAATGTGCAGGCTCTGTAACAAATGCGATTGAACTTGCTAAAAAATATAATTCTCATGCTCATAAAATTGAAATTGAATGTGAAAATGAAAATCAAATAGTTGAAGCATTGAACTGTGGTGTAGATATTATCATGTTGGATAATATGCCGATTGACGATATGAAAAAAGCAATAAAACTCATTAATAAGAAAGCTATAGTTGAAGTTAGTGGTAATGTAACAATTGATACAATAGCAAGTATAGCAGCTATTAATCCTGATGTTATATCAACAAGTGCTATTCATTCAGGGGTAAAACCTCTCGATATAGGCTTGGATATGTAGGTTTGCAAAAATTATAAAAATCTGTCAAAATAAAATAAATTATCGGGGTAAAAATGAAGATTATTGTTTGTGTAAAACAGGTGCCTGATACAACAGATATTAGATGGACAGAAAATAATACTTTAATTCGAGACGGAGTTGAAAGCGTCGTAAATCCTTGTGATTACTATGCTATAGAATCTGCATTAAAAGTTAAAGATTATAATGAAAATACGCAGATTACGGCAATTTCAATGGGACCTAAACAGGCTGAAAATGCCTTAAAAGAAGTCCTTTCGATGGGTGTTGATGATGCATTTTTGTTGTGTGACAGATTTTTTGCAGGTTCTGATACTGCTTCAACTGCAAGAGTTTTGGCTGCTGGAATAAAAGAAAAATGTAATGATTTTGATATAGTATTATGTGGTCAATATGCCTCAGACGGAGATACTGCACAAACAGGTCCGAGTTTGGCTCAAAACTTAAATATTGCGATTGTTACAAATGTTATAAAAATTGAAAAGATAGAACAAAAATATGTAGTTGTCAGAAAAATTACAGAAGAAGGAATTTTAAAAATCAAAATAGAACTTCCTACTGTAATTTGTATGTTAAAAAATGATGAAACAGTTCGTATGCCTAAAATATCAGGGAGAATGAAAGCTCAAGATTACAATCTTCCGATATATAATGCTCAAGATATTGGCTTTAATGCTGAATTTTCAGGATTTAAAGGTTCGCCGACTTATGTAAAAAAGGCTTTTCGTCCTCAAGGGCATACTCTAAAGGAATTTTATTCAGATATGGAGTCGGAGCAATCTGCAAATTTGTTAATAAAAAAACTTTTTGAGAAAGAATTAAGTAATGAATAAATTTAAAATAACAATTTTTTGTGAAATGACTAAAAGAGATTATCCGGCAGAGGTATCATTTGAACTCGTGTCTAAATCTTATGAAATGGTAAAAAATATTGAAAATTCAGAAATTCAAGTAATTATTGTTGGTAAACGAATAAATTATGACAAAATAATAGATGATTTTTCTATGCAAGGTGCAGACAAAGTCATTGTAGTCAATGATGATGTTTTTACAGATTATTCTCCTTCATTATATAAAAAAGCAATTGTTGAAATTTTAAAGCAGGAAAAACCTGATATAGTATTATTTGGAGCAACTGTTATGGGACGAGAACTTGCCCCATTGGTTGCAACAGAACTACAAACAGGATTGACTGCTGATTGTACTGATTTAAGCATAACTGATGACAAAAAACTGGAAGCTACCCGACCAACATTTGGTGGCAAAATGAATGCAGTTATAATGTGTAGGACATTTCCTCAAATGGCAACTGTAAGACCGAATGTATTTAAGCACAGTAAAGAAAAAATTTTAAAAGATACTGCTGTTGATTTTAATTGGATAGATGTGCATAGTGAAAAAAATAACTTATCTATATTGGAATTTATACCCTTTGAACAATTGAATAATAAAGATTTATTAAAAGCAAAAATAGTTTTTGCAGGTGGTAAAGGACTGAAAAATAAAAATAATTTTGCAAAATTGTATGAACTTGCAAAACTCACAGGAGGTTCTACAGGTGCTTCAAGAGGAGCTGTAGATGCAGGATTTGCACCACCTGAAATACAAATAGGTCAAACAGGACAAAGTGTTTCATCACATATTTATATTGCATTTGGAATTTCAGGCATGGCTCAGCACTTAGCAGGAATAAATTCTTGTGATACAATCATTGCAGTAAATAATGATGAAAATGCTCCGATTTTTCAACATGCTGATATTGGCATAATCGGAAATGCTGTCGAAATTATTGATAAAATGGTGGAAAAATTAAAAAATAAAAGTTTGGAGATTTGATTATGGCTGAAGAAATTAAGGAACAAAAATTGAAAAAGTTTTCGACAATTCAACTATTGAATTTTTGTCTAGGCTTTTTTGGTTTACAGTTTGCGTGGCAAATGAGGATTATTTTATCTGGTCCTGTTACGGAAGGATTGGGTGCATCGCCATTTATATTTGGGTTAATATGGCTTGCAGGTCCTGTAACAGGAATGGTTGTTCAACCTATTATAGGTGCAATGAGTGATAATACACACACAAAATTTGGAAAGCGTCGTCCATATATTTTTTTAGGCGCATTATTTGCAAGTTTAGCATTGATATTATTTCCAAATTCAGCAGGAATTGCAGAATTATTACAAACATTCATACCATTTAAAATACCTGCAATAACTGCATTGGTATTTGCTGCAATTATGATTTGGATTATTGATGCTTGTGTAAATGCTGCACAAGGTCCATATAGAGCATTAATTCCGGATAATATGCCTGTAGAACAACATTCATTAGCTAATTCATATTTAAGCTTTGCAATTGGATTAGGTTCTGTTATTGCTGCAGGGACTGCTCCATTTTTAAGCTGGGCATTTAATTATCAAATGAGTATTCCTGCTCAATTTATAATGGCTGCTGTGGCATTTTTTGGGGCAACTCTTTGGACATGTTTAACTATTAATGAGATAAAAAAAGAAACTGTTGAGTCCAAAATTGATAGTGAAAAAAGTGAAGAAAAACAAATGACATTTTTTGATAGTTTAAAGGCATTTTTTGCTAGTTCTCCTGAAATTGCAAAAATTTGCACTGTACAATTTTTCACTTGGATTGGAATTATGTGTATGTTTATATATTTCACGCAATATGCAATACACACAGTATTTGGAGTTCCTGATTTAACATCAGTAGCAGAAGATATAAAATTGTCATACGAAGCAAAAATAGCAAATGCAACCAATTTTTCATCAGTTTGTTTTGCAATATTCAATTTAGTATGTTTTATTGTTTCGTTACCGATAGGAATATTATCATCAAAGTATGGTAATAAAATAATTCATTCTATTGCATTATTATCAATGGCAATAGCATTTGGAGCAATGGCATTTACAAATAGTACAAATTTAGTAATGATATTTATGGCACTTGCAGGTATTGGCTGGGCTAGTACATTAGCCTTACCTTTTGCAATGCTAACCAGATTTATTAGCAAGGGTGCTGAAGGTTCTGTAATGGGTATATTTAATATTTTTATAGCAGGTCCACAAATAGTAGTATGTACATTATTGGCTTGGTTTATTAATCAATGTTCATTTAGCACAGAAGCAGGTATTAATTATCACTATGAATATTCTCTTATTGTTGGTGCTGTTGTATTGGCTATTGCAGCAATTGCGACAATGGCAGTTAATGAATCTAAAATAGAAGAATAAAATTTATTTAATACCATAAAAATTTAAAATACTTCTCTTTATTGAGAAGTATTTTTATATATTTGTTAAAAACTTACAATAAATTAAATTTTTGTGTATAATTTTTATATAACCAACGGAAGGGGAATATATGACTGTTTTAACCGAAAAAGATGGTATAATAACTCAAGTTATAGGACCAATTATAGATGTTGAATTTAAAAATGGAAAACTTCCTGCCATTTATGATGCAATAGAAATATATAATGATGAAGGTAAAAAAATTGTAGCAGAGGTTCAACAGCATTTAGGTGAAAATAGAGTTCGTTCAGTTGCAATGGCATCAACAGATGGATTAAGACGTGGAATGAAAGTTTTAAATACTGAAGCACCTATATCAATTCCTGTTGGCAAACCTATTTTAGGAAGAATATTAAATGTACTTGGAGAACCTGTAGATAATGAAGGTGAAATAATATCAGAAAATAAGTTACCTATCCACAGACCGGCTCCATCTTTAACAGAACAAAATACCGATATTGAAATTCTTGAAACCGGTATAAAAGCAATTGACCTTATACAACCATATCAAAAAGGTGGAAAGGTTGGTTTATTTGGGGGTGCCGGTGTTGGAAAAACTGTATTAATTAAAGAGTTAATACATAATATTGCAATGGCACATGATGGAGTATCTGTTTTTGGAGGAGTAGGCGAAAGAACACGTGAGGGAAATGATTTATGGAATGAGTTTAAAGAATCAGGTGTTATTGATAAGGTAGCTTTAATATACGGACAAATGAATGAACCACCAGGATCAAGAATGCGAGTGGGGCTTTCAGCATTAACTGCAGCTGAATATTTTAGAGATTATTCAAAGCAAGATGTGTTGTTATTTATTGATAATATATTTCGTTTTGTACAAGCAGGTTCAGAAGTATCTGCGTTGCTTGGACGTATGCCGTCTGCTGTAGGATATCAGCCAACTTTGGCTAATGAGGTTGGTGAATTGCAAGAAAGAATAACTTCAACAAAAGAAGGTTCAATCACTTCAATTCAAGCTATATATGTGCCGGCAGATGATTTAACAGACCCTGCACCTGCAACAACATTTTCTCACCTTGATGCATCAACTGTATTATCGAGAAATATTGCATCATTAGGATTATATCCTGCTGTTGATCCCCTTGAGTCAAACAGTAGAGTATTAGACCCTAATATTATTGGAGAAGAACATTATAATACAGCAAGAAAAGTTCTTGAAATTCTGCAAAAATATAAAGAGTTGCAAGATATTATTGCCATACTTGGTATGGATGAACTTTCGGAAGAAGATAAAGAAACAGTAAATAGAGCTAGAAAAATACAGAGATTTTTATCTCAGCCATTTTTTGTAGCTGAAAAATTTTCCGGAATAAAAGGAGCTTACGTAAAAATTGAAGATACTATAAAAGGCTTTAAAGAAATTATCGAAGGTAAATATGATGCACTTCCTGAACAAGCTTTTTATATGGTTGGAACAATTGAAGATGCAGTAAAAAAAGCTGAAGCAATGAAAAGTTAATTGAGGTTTTTCATGTCTAATAAAAGAATACATTTTAAGCTTATAACGCATGAAAAAATTGTATATGAAAATGATATTGATGAATTTTATGCACAGGGAATAGACGGTGATTTTGGGATTTTACCAGATCATACGCCTTTTATGAGTGCATTAAAAATCGGTGTAATTAAAATAATTAACAATAAAAATACGGATTATTTTGCTATATTAGGTGGTGTTTTACAATTTTCTGATAACCATGCTGTTGTTTTATCTGAAGATGCTGAAAATGGCAAAGATGTTAATATTGCCATAGCAAATGCTGAGAAAGAAAAATTAGAAGCAAGGGTTGGTTCTGATAAATACAAGAAAGATATTGAACGTTCTGAAAAAGCGTTAGCAATGACATTAGCAAAAATTAAAGCAGCTACGAATAATTCACTAAATTAATTTTTTGTAAAAAAATGTTAAAATATAGTGCAATATAGATACATATATAAATATTTGGGCAATAAAGAAGTAGGGGTAGTAGGTTTATCGTAACAGAAATAAAAAATGAAAGGAAATCTTTAATTGAATAGACATATTCAGAGGTTGATAAATTTTATTCAATTTGCACAATCGTATATTATGAGAAATAATCCTATAAAGGCTTTTTCAGATACGGTAATTTCGCAATTAAAAGATTTTTTAACATTTAAACAAAAAATGAAAATGGCAAAATATCGTGTTAATTATCAAAAATACAAGCTCGATCAAATGCAAAAATTAATTGCACAAAATAATGAACATGTATTTTTAAAGGGAAGAACATTAAATGAAACAAGGTAGGGTATAATGAATGCATTATTTTTGGCAAGACTATTAAGTATACAATCTGCTAGAAATCAAGCAGCGTTGCAACAAATGAGAAGTAGTGATGCTCAAATGGGTATTACAAATCAACTTGCAGCAACATATTCACCTAATTTTTTAATGTCAGATTCACCCGGGATTGGTTTTATTGATGGTTACAGACAAAATTTAATGTTAATGAGTGATAATTTAGATTTGAGATTAGGTGCAATTCAGGCTCAAATGCCTGCAATAACAAGTGAACAAGAAGCTCTTGAGCAAGCAATGGCAAAGCAAATAAAAGACTCAGCACCTCATTATGTTGGATAAGAATTGTATAGTGTATTGACTTTTTTTTAGTTCAAAATACAATTATATAATGATAGTAACTATTGAAGATTTAGAAAAATCAAAAGATGGTGTTTTGTTTTTTGATTTTGAGGATACTCCGGAAGGGATTGATTTAAAAGAGCCGGCAAAGGCTAAGTTTACTGTTAAAAAATTAGGTGAAGGTTTCATTAATGTAACAGGTACTATTAATGCAAAAGTTAATGTTGTTTGTGATAATTGCTTGAAAAATTTTGTTTATGAAGTAAATACAAAAATTGATGAAACATACGCCGAAGATTCTTTGTATGATGAATATAAAGACGAAACAGAAATAAAAGATAATTTTTTTGCAATAGACTTAAATGGTGAAGGAAAAATTGATTTAACAGATTTAATATATCAATCTGTAATATTATCTTTACCAAATAAGTTTGTTTGTGATATAAATTGTAATGGAAGTGAAGTTATAAATAAATATATTAAAACAGAACTTCAAGATCCAAGATTAGAGATATTTAAGACAATAAAAACAGAAAAGGACAATTAAAATGGCAGTTCCAAAGAAAAGAACGGGAGCTTCATCCCAAGGACACAGAAGAGCAAATGGAAAGCAACAATTCCGGCAGTTACGACATGCAAAAATTGTGGAGCAACAATACCTACACACACTGTATGTCCTGAATGTGGTCAATATAAAGGACAAACAGCAAGTAAAAAAGTAGTTGCTATTGCTGAGAAAACAGAAGAATAATAAAAATATACAGGAATTTTAGGAATGACAAGAATAGCAGTAGATGCCATGGGGGGCGATTATGCTCCTAAGGCGATAATAGAAGGTGCCGTTTGGGGAGCTTATGAATATAATGTTCCAATTGAGCTTGTTGGTAAGGAAGATAAAATACATGCCGAATTAGACAGAATAAAACAAGAAGGCATTCTATATTCAGGTAATGGTATTTTAAAGCCTAAAAAAATGAAAATAGATCCAGATAAACTTGATATAAAAATAACACATGCCAGTGAAACTATTGAAATGGGAGAAGCTCCTGGACAGGCGATTAGAAAAAAGAAAAATTCGTCAATAGTTTTGGCAGTAGCTGCTGTTGCAAAAGGAAGTTCAGATGCAGTTGTTGCAGCAGGTTCAACAGGTGCAGCCATGGCATCAAGCTTATTTGGTTTGGGCAGGCTACCTGGTATAGAACGTCCTGCAATTTGTTTAACATTACCGTCTATGAAAAAACCTGTCGTAATCATTGATGGAGGAGCTAACGCTAATAGCACTCCGGAAATGTTATTTCAGTTTGGCATAATGGGTTCTACTTTTTCTAAAAATATTCTCGGTATAGAAAATCCTCGTATTGGGGTTTTAAATATCGGTGAAGAAAGAGGAAAAGGAAATGAATTAGTTCAAGCTGCATACAGAATGTTTGAACAAAAGAAAGAACACTTGAACTTTATTGGTAACATTGAAGGTAAAGAAGTCTTTCTTGGTAATTGTGATGTTATTGTTTGCGACGGCTTTGTTGGAAACGTAGCTCTCAAAACTATTGAGGGTGCTTCTTCAATGTTATTCTTTATGATTAAAAATCAATTTAAAGAAAATTTTATTTCAAAAATAATTGGTCTTTTAGCTAAGCCTTTTATGAAGAAAATATATGCTAAAATTAATTATGAAGAATTTGGAGGAGCATTACTTTTAGGTGTAAAAGGTATAACAGTTATTTGTCATGGTCGTTCTACTCCATACGCTATTAAAAATGCAATTCGTGTAGCAAAAGATGCTGTTGAAAAAGAAGTAAATAAAAAAATTGAAGAATTTTATCAAACTTCTTTAAATGTTTAATTTTTAAATTAATCAATTAATAAATAGTAAAGTCGCAGCTCTTTAACAAGTCTGCGACTTATTTAGTAACAAAAAGGATAATTATATGAATAATATAGCATTTATATTTCCCGGACAAGGTTCTCAAATTGTTGGCATGGGTAAGGATTTATATGAACAATATGATGAGGCAAAAAAAGTATATGATATAGCTGATAAAGTATTGGGATATAAAATTTCAGAAATTTGCTTTAATGGACCAGATGAAGTTTTAAAAGAAACAAAGAATACTCAGCCTGCAATTTTAACAACATCTTTAGCATGTCTTGAAGTCATGAAATCTCAACTTGACATTAATCCGATAGCTGTTGCAGGACACAGTTTAGGTGAATATGGAGCATTATATACTGCTAATGTTTTATCGCTTGAAGATGCAATAAAAATTACCGGCAAAAGAGCTGAATTGATGAATGAAGCTGCAAATAATACTAAAGGCTCAATGGCAGCAGTTTTGGGATTAACAGATAATCTTGTAAAAGATTATATATCTGAACTTTCTGCTGATGGTGTAATTTCTGTTGCAAATTATAATTGTCCGGGTCAAGTAGTAATTACCGGAGAAAAACATATAATAGAAAAATCAATTGATTTCTTAAAATCTAAAGGTGCAAAACGAGTAATTGAATTAGCAGTATCAGGAGCATTCCATTCAGAACTAATGAAAGATGCTGCTAATAAATTTTCTGAATACGTCAAAAATTTCAATTTTAAAGATGCTAGTATTCCTGTATACGAAAATACTGATGCAATGGCTGTTTTAAGTGGGAAAGATTTAAAAAATCGTGTATCTAAACAAATTTATTCTTCTGTTCGTTGGACAGAAACAATTCAAAATATGGTTGCTAAAGAAATTAAAATATTTATTGAATTAGGTTCAGGTAAAGTATTAGCAGGACTTAATAAAAAAATAAATTCTGAAATAAAAACCTATAATGTATTTGATGTAACATCACTTAAGAGTGTTGTTAGTGAAATAAAAGGAGAGTAATAAAAATGGTTGAAAAACAAGTTGCTGTAATTACAGGTGGTTCAAGAGGAATAGGTAGAGCATGTGCTATAGAACTTGCTAAAGCAGGATTTGATATTGCTATTGTTTATGCAGGCAATGAAGCAGCTGCAAACTCTACTGTTTCTGAATTGAAAGAATTAAATTCAGATGCTTCTGCATATAAATTTGATATATCAGATGAAAATTCCGTAAATGATGGTATTGCTGCAATTATTGAAAAATATGGAAGAATAGACGTTTTAATTAATAATGCAGGAATTACTCGTGATGGTCTTTTTGTGAGAATGAATTCAGCAGATTGGGGTGCTGTTATAAATACTAATTTAACCGGTGCTTATAATGTTTCTAAACCTGTAGTAAAACTTATGATGAAACAACGTTCAGGAAGTATAGTTAATATTTCAAGTATTGTCGGAATTATGGGTAATGCAGGTCAGGCAAATTACTCTGCGGCAAAGGCTGGTTTAATAGGCTTTACAAAATCATTAGCAAAAGAATTAGGAACGAGAAATATTCGTGTAAATGCTATTGCTCCTGGTTTTGTTCAAACTGACATGACAAAAGGTTTAGATAGCGAAAAAATGTCTGAGCATATTCCTCTAAAAAGACTTGGCGTTGCTGAAGATATTGCTGTAACAGCAAAATTTTTAGCTGTTGATGGCACATATATTACAGGTCAAGTTATCGGTGTTGATGGTGGTCTTGTAATATAATCTTTTAAATTTTGTAAATAACATTGCATGATTAAAATCATCGAGTATAATATAATTATCAAAGTTAATACTTAATATATAAAAGAAGGAAATACAAAATGAGTACAGTTTTCGACAGAGTAAAAAAAGTAGTAGTAGAACAATTAAGTGTAGAAGAAAGTCTTGTAACTCCTGAAGCTAGTTTTACAGCTGATTTGGGTGCAGATTCTTTAGATACTGTTGAATTAGTTATGGCTTTTGAAGAAGAATTTGGATGTGAAATTCCTGATGAAGAAGCTGAAAAAATTGCTACAGTACAAGATGCTGTAAATTATATTGAAGCTAATTCATAGTTTGAAATGTAGATAAATATAATACGAGGGGTGGAATTTTATTATTTTTTCTCCTCGTATTTTAGTTTTAAGGTGGTAAATCATGACAAAAAGACGAGTAGTTGTTACGGGAATGGGTATAGTTTCTCCTTTTGGCGTTGGTGTTGATAAATTTTGGAGTAATTTAATTGCCGGAAATAGTGGTGTTAGAACATTACAATCTGTAGATATTGATAAACATTTGGTAAAAATCGGTGCTGAAGTCCCTGATTTTAATCCTGAAGAATATATAGATGCTAAAGAAGCGAAGAGAATGGATAGATTTATACAATTTGCAGTTATTGCATCAGAAGAAGCATGTAAGGATTCAGGCTTAAATTTAGAAGAAGAAGATTTAAGCAGAATAGGTGTAATATCAGGAGCTGGAGCAGGTGGATTTATTACTATAGAAAGAAATCATATTGCAATGTTGGAAAAAGGATTTCATAAATGCTCACCTTTTACAGTACCAATGTTAATATCAAATATGGCTGCCGGTAAAATTTCTATCAGATTTGGTTTAAAAGGTCCAAATAAATCTGTTGTATCAGCGTGTGCTACAGGAGCTCATTCTGTTGGTGATGCTGCTAGAACTATCCAATATGGTGATGCAGATGTGATGTTTGCTGGTGGAACAGAAGCCATTATTTGCGATATGGGTCTTGGTGCTTTTACTAGTGCAAGAACTTTATCTAAGCATAATGATGAACCTGAAAAAGCATCTCGACCTTATGATAAAGACAGAGATGGCTTTATTATGGGTGAAGGTTCAGGCATGTTAATTTTAGAAGAATTAGAACATGCAAAGAAACGTGGTGCTAAGATTTATGCTGAAGTTGTCGGATATGGACAAAGCAGTGATGCTTATGACCCGGTTGCACCTGATCCTGAAGGTAAAGGTGTTGAGCTTGCTATAAAAAATGCACTTAAAGATGCAAACATTCAACCATCTGATGTTCAATATATAAATATGCATGGAACAAGTACGCATCTTGGGGACATTGCTGAATCAAATATTGTTGCAAAGATTTTTGGTGATAAAGAAAGCAATAAAAATCTTCTTGTTAGTTCCACAAAATCCATGACAGGTCACATGATTGGTGGTACAGGAAGTGCTGAATCAATAGTTTGTATAAAAGCTATTAATGAAAATATTGTTCCACCAACAATTAACTTAGAAAATCAAGACGAAGAAGTTGCAAATCTTGATTATGTTCCTAATGTATCTAGAAAACATGAAGTCAATGTTGCAATGAATAATTCATTTGGTTTTGGTGGTTGTAATGCTGTTTTAATTTTCAAAAAATATGAATAGATAAGAACTTATATTAATAATACTAAAAAATGGCTTTTTGTTTATAAAAGCCATTTTTAGTATATTTAATAACTAAGTAAAAAGTTAAGACTTTTTATTTTTAAATTTATCAATAGCAAGTAAAGCACAACCAAGCATTCCTGCATTATTACCTGTTGTAGCTAGAACAACTTTTGCCGGAGAAACTATAGTTTGTTTATTTAATTCATCTTCAATAGTTTTGCAATTAATAAATTCTCCCATACCACCAGAAATGACAAATATTTCTGTATCAAAGATATTATTAAGAGAAACCATTCCTGTGATAATTTGATTGTGCCACATGTCCATAACTTTAACACAAAGTTCATCATTGCGTTTAAAACCATCAATTAAATCGTATGTTGTCAAATCATCAATTTTTTTACCTTGAGTAGCAACAGAAACCGGATTTTTTAAAGCTTCTTCTTTAAAAGAACGACCGAGTCCTGT
>JAFQYI010000175.1 GCA_017406505.1 bacterium | reverse complement strand
TAGAGAATGCCCATTTTCTACCTTTATGAAGAGAGAAATTAAGAAAATTTTTCTAAAAACAAAAAAAAATCCCAAATGGGAATCTATGATAAAATATTTTGAATTTTATCCTTATGAAGATTGTATTACAAGAAAAAAAACAATTTCTAAATTTATTAATCTATTAAAAAAAGAACTAAATAATGGAGAAAGTAAAACTCAATCGAATCAACCGGTTACAACAAAAGAAGAAGATATTTATTCTAAAGATGTAACGTATATTCGTGGAGTAGGTCCAAAAACAGCATTATTATTAAATAAAATTGGTATTTTTACCTTATATGATTTAATTACTTATTATCCTAAAAAATATATTGATTATTCTTCAAGAGCAATGATAAAAAATCTTATTGAAGGAGAAGATGTAACGGTTTTTGGAACAATAACAAAGGTAAAAAGTTATAATACAAATAAAAAACTCACAATAATTAAAATAACCGTTTCAGATGAAACAGATTCTTTAGATTTAACATTTTTTTATGCAAACACAAACAGGTATATGCTGGAAAGATATAAAAATCAATTTCCTCAGGGTGCAAGTATAATGCTTTCTGGAAAAGTAAGGACAGATAATTATACAAATAAAAAAACAATATCAAAACCGGAATATCAAATTGTTGATGGTGATTTTTTTGAAACAGATAATTTGAATATGGGACGGATAGTTCCAGTATATGCACTTTGTGAAAAATTAAATATAAAAACATTAAGAAAAGCAATTTCCAATGCATTAAATGATTATGGAGAAAAAATTTTAAATGTAATACCTGATTTTATCAGAGAAAAATATTCACTTACAGATAAAATAACAGCACTAAAAACAATTCATTTTCCAAAAACATTTGAAGATGCTTCTACAGCAAGAATAACACTTGTTTTTGAAGAACTTTTTGTTTTAGAAATAAAAATGGGATTAATAAAGCAGGAATATGTCAAAACAGTTAATACGTCGTCATTAAAAATAAGTGAAAAGGGACTGGTACAAAAATTTTTAAAAAGTTTGCCATTTGAACTTACCAATGCACAAAAAAATGCAATAAATGAAATATTTTCGGATATAAATTCAGGTAAACCTATGCAAAGACTGCTTCAAGGAGATGTCGGTTCCGGAAAAACGGTTGTAGCCTGTACAATGCTTCTTGCAGCAATAGAAAACGGTTATCAAGCAGCAATAATGGCACCTACAGAAATATTAGCAGCACAACATTTTAATAATTTTATTTCTATATTAACTCCATTGGGAATAAATACGGCACTATTTACATCATCGAATTCAAAAAAACTTAGGAAAAATTTGGAAACATCATTAAGAAATGGTCAAATTGATATAGCTGTTGGAACACATGCCTTAATACAAGAAAATATTGAATTTAAAAATCTCGGAGCCGTAATTATAGATGAACAACACAGATTTGGAGTAAAGCAAAGGAATGCTCTTAAAAATAAGGCTATAGTGCCTCAAATGTTATCAATGAGTGCAACACCGATTCCAAGAACGTTAGCTTTGACTGTACATGGTGATTTAGATTTAACAACGATTGATGAACTTCCTGCCGGAAGAAAAGAAATAAAAACTTATTTAATCAAATCATCACAAAGGAAAAAAGCACACGATTTAATAAGAGCAGAAATATTAAAAGGACATCAGGCATATATTGTTTTTCCTCTAATTGATGAATCAGAAACAATTTCAGCAAAAGCAGCAACCAAAGAAGCAGAAGAATTACAAAACGGTATTTTTAGTGATTTAAAAGTTGGTCTTTTACATGGAAAAATGAAACCTGATGAAAAAGATAATGTTATGAAAGCATTTAAAGACAAAGAATATGATATTCTTGTAAGTACAACTGTTGTAGAGGTTGGTGTAGATGTACCAAATGCTACTGTTATGGTTATTGAAAATGCAGAAAGATTTGGTTTATCCCAACTTCATCAGCTTCGAGGACGAGTTGGAAGAAGTGCTTTACAATCATATTGTGTTTTAATATCTTCATCAACATCACAAGATACTTTAACAAGATTAAATATAATGACTCAAACTAACGATGGCTTTATTATTGCAGAAAAAGACCTTGAGATAAGAGGACCGGGAGAATTTTTAGGGTTAAGACAAAGTGGACTGCCGGAGTTAAACCTCACAGATTTAACAAAAGACATTAAAATTCTTGAACAAGCGAGACAATCTGCTTTTGATTTTATTAAAAATAATGATATAAATAATTTTCCTGAATTGAAAAAATGTTTGGAACAAACTCAAACCATTACTAAAGATATTGGTATCCCTGATTAATTATTGTTTTTCCCAAACAAAGATTTCCCATTTTCCTTGTTTTTCTTCAAATACAGGAGTTAAGTATATATTAGCTTCTTTTTTTGTATTATTAACAACATGTGAAAAAATCAAAAATAAAAATGGCATTCTTTTATAGAAAGTTTTATCTGATACAACTGTTTGCATTCTGTATTCATTAATAAATGCTACTGAATTTATTGAAATAAGAGCAAATTTATCACCTTTTTTCATTTTATTAAAAAACATATTTTTAAGATAAAAATTAAAAAATTCATTATTTCCTTGTTGGAAAGTTTGTAAAAACATGTCTTTCCCATTTTTTATAACCTGAATATGACTTGGAGGATTATGCATAAGTCTGTATTGAAAATTATATTTTGTAATAGTTTCCACAAAGAATTTATCCATAGGTATATATTTATTAAATCTATCAGCATCATAATAAATGAGTAAAATTTTATCATTTTGATTTAATTTTGCATCATTAATAAGATTAGCAACAAGTTTATGACCTTCCGGACGACTTAGTTTTTGTGGTGCATAATCACTAACCAATAAATATATTGCAATTATTCCAAACAAAGTATATAAAAGACTTTTTCTTAAAAAATCAGGTTTTAAAACACATAATCCATACACTGTTAATACAATAAAGATAGGGTATATTTCCATAGTATATTTTGTAATCAAAACCATTTTACCCATGAGAGAAGCAATTATCATTACTACTAAAGTTGCAAGACCAATTAATAATAGCAGTATAACTTTTATATTTTTTTTAACAATAGAATTAATAATACCAATAAAAACAATAAATAAAGGTATTATAGCAAAAATAAAATATCCCCAATTAAAAATTCCATTTTTGAATAGGAAAGAAGATATATGTAAAGGAGTATTTATAAGATTTATTTGTATAGGAGAAATATAATCAGCAAAAACGAAGAATAATTTCGTTATAGAAAAATCAGACCAAAATTGAGAAATATAACTTGCTGTTAAAGTTTTAAATAAAAAAGATGAAAAAGG
>JAFQYI010000174.1 GCA_017406505.1 bacterium | reverse complement strand
TTTGGCAATACGTTTTACTTCATCTTCATAATAAATCATATTATTATAGCCGACTCTTTTTCCGTCTTTAACATCAACGCCTTTGGGTTCACCAAAATATACATCTCCTGTTAATTCTCTAACAATCATGACATCAACACCTTGAACAACTTCAGGTTTAAGTGTTGAAGAAGAAATAAGTTCATCAAAAACAGTAGCCGGTCTTAAATTAGCAAAGAGGTTTAAACCTTTTCTTATTCCTAAAAGAGCCTTTTCTGGTCTAACAGCAGGAGGCAATGTATCATATTTCCAATCACCTACGGCACCTAATAGTACAGCATCAGATTTTTTTGCAATTTCCAAAGTTTCGTTAGGTAGAGGAACTCCATATTTTTCGTATGCACAACCACCTATTAAAGCTTTAGTAAAATTAAATTTTAAATCATACTTTTTGCCAACGGCATTCATAACTTTTACGGCTTCATCAGTAACTTCCGGACCAATACCATCGCCACCTAATAGTGCTATATTATATTCTTTCATTATCTAACTCCTAACTTTTTAGCAGTATAATTAACTAAACCACCTTCATTAATAAGATTTTGAATTTCGGCTGGAAATTTGTTACAAGTGTATTCTTTACCGGTTGAAATATTTTTTATTGTTCCCTCTTGAAGATTGACCTCAACAATATCACCTTTGTTACATTCATCAGAAAATGTCGGGTGTTCTAATATAGGAAGACCTATGTTGATTGAATTTCTAAAGAAAATTCTTGCAAATGTTTTTGCAATAATAACAGAGATGCCAGAAGCCTTAATAGCAATTGGAGCATGTTCTCTAGAACTTCCACAACCAAAATTTTCACCTGCAACCATAATGTCGCCTGCTTTAACTTCTTTTGCAAAAGTTTTATCAATATCTTCCATACAGTGTTCTGCAAGTTCAGAAGGTTCTGATGTATTCAAATATCTTGCAGGAATAATTACATCTGTATCGACATCATTTTCATATTTCCAAGTTTTACCTTTGAGTATATTATCCATATAGCCCCCTTTACAATTTTTATAAATATATTATATACTGAACATAATCTATTTTGAAATAAAATTCAAAATCCAATTTTTAAGGAGATTATATGAACGAAAATATTGGTATCAATGCAGGCAAAATCTGGAGATATTTACAATTAAACGGAGAATCAAAAACAATTAGGGTAAAAAGGGCATTAGGGCTTTCCTCTGTTGAATTAAATATGGCATTAGGCTGGCTTGCAAGAGAGGGCAATGTATCTTTTTGTAAAAAAGGTTTTTTTATGTGGGTTAAATTAGTATAACTATCTCACGTAGTTAATTTCATTTTCATTTAAAACTTTTGCAGCGCAAGTATATCCTAAATTATAAATATTACAATCAGAAACATCATCAAAACCTGCAGGAACTATCCCCTTATCTGATAATACATAAAAAAGAAACAAATCCAAACCTGTTTTGTTAGGTTTTTTTTGCCCATTGACATCAACGAGAATTCTTCCTATAGTTTTTTGAGTATTTTCGGTAGAAAGTCCCCATGCATTTCCTGTAACATTTATGTATGAAAATATTTGTCCATCTGAAGATACAATAGATTTTCCATCTTCATATACAGCATCTGTATTGTTTAGTCTTTTATACTTTCCTCCGTTATTTAAACTTGTGCCAAAACAATCTTCGGTATTATTACATTTTTTTTCGTAATTTGAAATGGTTGCAAATTCATCAATAAAATTCACTTCGCTTAGAAAGGAATAATCTCCAATCGGATAGCCATTATTCAATGCAATTTTATACAGAGATTGAGATAAAACAGAGTTTGCTTTTTTAAGACCGGCAACAAATTCTTTTTTTTGTGTATTTGTAATTAATGCAGGAATAGTTACAGATGAAATTATACCTATTATAACGAGCGTAATTAAAACTTCTGAAAGAGTGAAACCTTTTTTATATTCATATATGCACATAGAAAAAATATATCATATATAAATGAGTGCTGTCCATATTATTATTAAAAATTTGTATTTTTAACATGTTTATGCAAAAATTGTTTTAATATTTATACTGTTAATTAAGATAAAGGGTTTTTAATGTTTAAAGCAATTGGAAATTATTTTAAAGTACCGGAGGATATTCCTGTTATTCAAGATGAGCAAGAAGTTGCTAAAAAATATAAACGTTCAAGAATAGAAATATTTCTTGCAAGTTTTCTAGGTTATACGGTTTTTCACTTAACCAGAAAAAATATTGGTCCTGCATTACCAATGTTGAGTCAAGATTTGGGTTATTCAAACTTACAACTGGGTATTCTTGGAAGTTCATTATATTTTACCTATGCATTTGGTAAATTTATAAATGGAGTTATTGCAGATAAGGCTGATGCAAAAAAATTTATGACGGCTGCTTTATTTATGTCGGCACTCTCTAATATTTTATTTGGTCTTAGTCCTTATATCATTCCAAAAGACTTGGTTATTGCCAGTCAGCCTGTATTGTTATTAGTTCTTGCTTTCTTTTGGGGCGTAAATGGTTGGTTTCAATCTATGGGGTTTCCTGGAATTGCGAAAGCTCTTGCTTTTTGGTATTCCAATAAAGAACGTGGAACTGTTTGGTCTTTCTGGTCTACTTCTCATCAATTCGGAACGATGCTTGGTGCTGTCCTTGCAGGATTTATAATTGCTCATTTTGGTTGGCGTGCTGCATTTATTATACCTGGTATTATAAATCTTGGTATGTGTTTTATGACATACAAATTAATGAAAGATAAGCCTACAACGCAAGGTTTGCCTGAAGTTGAAATGTATAGAGAAGGTACTGTTCCTACTGCTGAAGAAGATGCAGAAGCCGATCTTTCTTATATGGATATTTTGAAAAAATATATTTTCTTTAACAAAACTATTTGGATTTTAGCAATTGCATACATTTTTGTGTATATTTGCCGTTATGGTACAGAAGACTGGATTGTTAAGTATCTTGTTGAAGTTAGAGGTGATGATATACTTCTTGCTACTCAAAAATTTGGTTCTTTGGCTTTCTTTGGGATTTTAGGTGCGATTTCTGCCGGTTTTATTTCAGATAAAGTATTTAAGGGAAAAAGAACACCTGTTAATATAATTTTCTTACTAGGTGTTGTTGCTAGTGTTTACGGAATTATGCATAATTCTTATACAGGTTCTGTTGGAAATATAATAGATTCTATTTGTTTAGCAGGTATGGGGTTTTGTGTAGCAGGTCCTCAAATGCTTGTTGGTGGCTTATGTGCTGTTGAATCCGGTTCTAAAAAAGTTGCCTCAGCTGCGACAGGATTTTGTGGTATTTTTGGTTATCTCGGGGCAATTGGCTCAGGAGCAGGAACAGGTTGGTTTATTGATCATTATGGCTGGGACGGTGCGTTATGGTTTTGGATAGTTTCTGCTTTCATTTGTATTGCTATTCTTACACCATTACTTGCTAAAAAAGTTTAATCAAAACTATTTAGTACAAATAAAAAGAGCTCTTGATAATAAATCTTGAGCTTCTTTTTATTATTTAGAGATTAAAACGTATTGATTTAACCCCGAAGAGCTCTAACTTATCGATATGCCAATTAAACAAACTTTGCCTCATAGTTTTATAAAGAGAACTATGTTATTTCGCAAAATAAGCCTCTATTTTTATAAATCCCATTACATTAAGGGCTATTTTAGTAAAAAAAATCTCGCAAATGCGAGATTATAATCATGCTCTTTTGAGCTAAATACTATGTTGTGTGTTTATATGGATTTTATGTAACTATTTTATATCTATATAATAGCATATAAAATGTATTTCGTACACTTATTTAAAAATTATTTACAATATGCAATAAAAATTTTACAACTTATGGTTTATACAATATAAAAATGTTTGTAATTACGCCATTTATCTGAATTCTTTATTCAATATCATATAACTTCTAATTTAATAATAGTATTCATGTTAAGAAATGTAAACAAAAATATTTAAAAAATATATACCGTTAAAACGTTTGTACTTATTGGTTTTTTAGATTTTTGCTCAAAAATAGTATATATTGTTTTAGCAATTTTTTTATATAAAAATACTTTATATAATCACAAGGATATAGATTATAAAAAGGAGATTATAAATATGGCTAGAGTTTTAATATCAATGCCCGAAGAATTTTTATCAAAGATTGATGGTGTTGCTGAAGGTGAAAATCGTACTCGTAGTGAATTGATTCGTGAAGCCCTCAGAACATATATTAATAAACAAAGAGTTCGTGAAAATGCTTTAGCTCAAAAGAATGCTGAAATCTTAGAAGCATTGTTAGATTAATAAAATTTTAATTGATGTCAGGCAATATAATTGTATAAGGGGAAATGTAGGTAAAAATGAAAAGACTTTAGGTCTTTTCATTTTTTTGTTTAATATTTAATTCTTCTGACTTAATTAGAATTCCACATTTTGTACAAGCCAAAATTTTTTTTGTACTGTCTATTGGCAAAAAAATATGATTACAAGTTATAGAAGATTCTTCTTCCAGATTCTCAGAAGAGGCTTCTTTTATTGTTTTTTTTCTAAATAATTTTGATATCGATTTATATAATAATTCAAAAATATACATTTATATTAATTCCGATATTATTTTAGCAATGCAGATAAAAATTGTAAATTCGACCATTACATTCCTTGCAACCATAAATTTTATCATAAAATCCTTATTTCCGAGTTTTTCATACAAATCAAGATTTTCTAATGGTCCAAATAAAATATTTGGTTTGATTGCTTCTTTATGTCCATTTATATCTTTACACATCAAATCAATCAAAATATAAGCAGTCGGATAACTTAGTAAACACAATAAATAAACCGGAGCAAGACCTATACCGATATTTGCAAATATTGAGCCTATACAACTTTGCAAAATAATATTTCCAAACGCAAATATGAAAATTAGCATCTGTGTTTTTACGGCATTTTCTTTACTTCCTGCTAGTGAACAAAGCGTAATTTTTCGGTTCTTTTTGTCAAAATCGTAATCTAAAAACATGTGGGCATGTAAAAGTCCTATAGTTAAAAGACCTGTTGATATTGCAAGAGGAATAAGTTCTTTTGAAAATGATTGAGTCATTACATAATATACCCCTATATATAAAAGAGGTGCAAATATTATCCCTACTGTTATTTCTCCTAATGCTATAAAAGTTAGTACAGGATATAATAACCCTAAAATAGCTGAAATAAACATTATAACAAAAACAGTATTTCCTGTTTTTAAGCCAAGAAATATTCCACAAGAAATTGCAAGTGTAAAACAAACAATTATAATTACTCCAAATTTTTTTATACTAAGAGATTTATCAAGTAAAAAAGAACATTTCCCTCTCTGGAAAACTTCATTAATGTTCATGCCTGTGTTAATTAATTTTTGTGCAATGAAAAAATCAACAAAATCATCAAACATATTAACTCCGGCATGTGCAAAAATAATTCCGATTCCTGCAATAATTCCCCAAAATATATTTCCACCATCGGCAATACCAAAAATAAAAGGAACTAAAAATGACATTATAGACATTGGAAAAGAATATGCTCTTGATACATTTAACCAATATTTTAAATTTAAACCCATTTTAAACTTACCTTTTCGTTAAGCTTATCACTTATATAACGTTTTGTAAACTTAGTTGATTAGCTTAATTAATTGTATTTATTGACTTTTAAAAATTAGTGTGAAAATTTTTAAAAATAATTATAATAATGTAGTTACAAATTCAAAAAAAATGTTATTATAAAAGAAGCAGAATAAGTGTTCTTAATACATTAAATTTCCAAAAATTGTTAATAAATCTTAATAAAATTAACCATGACTAGCAATTCAAGTGAAAAAAAAAACTTTAAGAACATGTGTGGAACGGTAAGATATCATAGTAGAGGTGTGTATGACTCTAAGTATAAATTCAAGGAAAAAGCAACCAAAGAAAAATTTTGATGAGTTGCTTAAAGATTTAAAAACCAGTAATTCAGAAAAAGTAAGATATAATGCTGCAAGAATTCTCGGTGAAATGGGTGATTCAGAAGCTGTAGAACCACTTATAGATGTATTAAAAAATGATAAAAATGGTTCTGTTCGTTTATATGCTGCAAGAGCTTTAGGTGAATTAGGCGATCCTGCTGCAACTATACCTTTGATAGAATCTTTACGTGAAGATAGGAACGTTGATGTACGTGTCAGAGCTGCAAGAGCTTTAGGCAGATTAGGTGGCAAAATTGTTGTTGAACCTCTTGTTGAAGCTTTAAATGATGAAAATGCTCAAGTTTGTATCACTGCAACTGATGCTCTTATTGAAATCGGTGATGTTGCTACAGATGCTTTAATGGGTATTTTAGATAGTGAAAAAATTAATGTTCGATGTGATGCTACAAGAGCATTAGGCGAAATTGGTAATCCTAAAGCTGTTGAAAAAATTATTGAAATTTTAAAAGATGAATGGGTAAATGTTAGAATTTATGCTGTTACTTCTTTAGGTAAACTTAATGACAGAAGATCTGTTCCTGCTTTAATTGAAGTTATGCAAAATAAAAAAGAAAATGACCTCGTTAGAGCCGGTGCTGCTGCTGCATTGGGATTATTAAGAGATCAAAGAGCTTTAATTCCCCTTCGTCAATTAATTATGGAAGCTGAGGAGCTTGGTGAACTTGAAGATACTGCTTTAAAATCTTTCAAAAAAATTATGGCAGCTAATTGGCAAACAGTTCCCGGTGCTACCTTACAAAAGAAAAATTAATTAGATTTTATATAAAAAAGCAAGCTTTATTTAATAAAGCTTGCTTTTTTATTTGTTAATATAACTAATCATCATAAGGCAGCGTTATAACTAATTTATTTCCCTTTTTTTCTTTTATTACCTTATCTTTCTGGATAGTATATGGAAATACTATATTTTGATAAAAGGAATTTTCTTTTATACTATTTTTATCATCTTTTTTATAAAATCCATTTATTTTTATACCATTAGAGGTTGTTGTAATTTCGATATTTTCCGGATTATTATCAAACGATTTAAGATTAACCGTAATGATATATTTGTCATCTTTTGTTTCTATTTTAATGGGTGCAGGTGATGTTCTCTCTAAGTATTTCATATCATCATCAAATACTCTATCGAATTGTTTGGCAATATTAATGAAAGGTTTAATACCAAGCCTATACATTGTCATATCAACAATTGTATATACAGCAGCAAATGTTCCTAAAAATATTGCTGCAATTATTAATATGAATTTTAAAATTTCTGAATTGCCTTTTTTACTGTTTTCTGTATAGGTGTTTTGTTCTTGAGAAATATTTTCTTCATTTATTTTTTGTTCATTTTCTATGTTATTATTTTCTTCATTCATAATTTGTTCCTTATGTTATGGATTTTTAAATTTGATGTCCTCTAAAATTTATATCAATGTTTTTTTGTTTTTTATTCTTAATTTCTCTTATAAGAGTAACAACTCTTTCAATAGGTTCGTAATTCAAATTTCTTTTTTTAGCTTCTTCTATCGTAAATTCTACAATGTCATATAAATATTCAGGTATATTGTCTTTATTTTCATTATACCACACCAGTTCAATATCAAAAGCTACCCAATTGACTCCATATTTTTCTGTTTGGTCAAAATATTTTATTATTTCTTCTTTATTGTCATTAATTTCTGGAATTATTATATATTTCGTTTTTACTAACCCGTTATGATGTTGAACTTGTAAATATTTTCCAATATTTTCCCAAACTTTGTCATATACATCTACACCCTTTATCCATTTATACATTTCTTGAGAGCCACAATCCACTGAAATCATAATGTTTACAATATTTAATCGCAATCCTTCTTCTATTGATTGAGAATATTTTACTCCATTTGTCAAAACTCTTACCGGACTTAATTCATGTTCTATAAATAAATGGATTAATTTATCAAAATTTTTCGCAATGGTAGGCTCTCCTCCTGCCATTGTTATAAAACCTCCCTTTTTTAAATAACCGTTGTCTGCTAGTTGCTTTATTACAGGATAAATATCATATTCTTTTATACACTGTTTACCATGAGTCATTGCACAATAAACACATTTTAGGTTACAATTTGTTCCTTGATTAAAATTGATACTCGCAATGTAATCTTCATCATCATAATCAAGTTCTTCAAGATAAATACAATTCTTACATATAGAAATAGGTTCTCCATTTTTCATCTTATTTCGATAGCTGTTTTTTATTGTGAAAAATGTATCTAAATCTAAAAGCTCACCATGATAATTATCAACAACTTTGACAAATTGTCCATTTTCATCAACTTTTCTACAGCATAAATAAATTGCATTTTGTCCAAAATCCAGTCCATGCTCTATTAAATCACAACTGCTATATTTCATATACTACCTTAACCTAAGTACTATGCTTTCTTTTTGCAATTGTATCAATTAAACCTTTAAACAATGGATGTGGTCGTTCCGGTCTGGATTTGAATTCCGGGTGGAATTGACAAGCTACAAACCAATCATTTTTTGGATATTCAATCATTTCACATAACATTCCATCAGGAGATACACCGGAGAATACTAACCCTTTTTCTGCTATTAATTGTTTGTATTCATTATTAACTTCATATCTGTGTCTATGACGTTCATATATTATTTCTTCTCCATAAACTTCAAAAGCTTTTGTTCCTTTTGCAACATGACATTCGAACTGTCCTAATCTCATTGTTGCTCCATAACCTTTTACATGCTTTTGTTCTGTCATTAGGTCAATTACAGGATATGGGGTACTTTCACTGAATTCTGTACTGTTTGCATTTATCAAACCTGCAACATTTCTTGCAAATTCTATAACTGCACATTGCATGCCAAGACATAATCCCAAAAATGGTAAATTGTTTTCTCTTGCATATTTAATAGCTCTTAACTTACCTTCAATACCTCTTACACCAAAACCTCCTGGTACAACAAGAGCATCTACATCTTTTAAAATTTCACGAGTCTTATTATCATCTATACATTCATCAGAGGCTATCCATTTTATATCAATTTTTGCATTATGTATGTATCCGGCATGCTTTAAACTTTCTACTACCGAAATATACGCATCTGACAAATCTGTATATTTTCCTGCAATTGCAATTCTAAAAGTTTGTTTTGGATTTTTAATTCTTTCATTAAGCTGAATCCATTCTTTCAAATCAGCATCACGATTATCAGGCATGTTTAATCTGTTTAATACAACAGCAGCCATATTTTGTTCTTCTAATGCTAATGGAACTTCATAAATACTATTCATATCCCTGCATTCTATTACAGCATCTTGTGCTACAGAACAGAATAATGCCAACTTTTCAAGTTCTTTTTTAGGTACAGGTATAGATGTTCTGCAAACTAAAACTTCAGGTTGAATACCATAACTCCTTAATGTTGCAACACTATGTTGTGATGGTTTTGTTTTAATTTCTCCTGATGTTGGTAAATATGGAAGTAATGTTACATGAATACTTAATGAATTTCCAAAACCGGCTTCTGTTCTAAATTGTCTTATAGCTTCAATAAATGGTAAACTTTCTATATCACCTATTGTTCCACCGATTTCTGTTATTAAAAAATCAGGATTGAATTGTTTCGTTGCTTTTATAATTCTTGATTTGATTTCATTTGTAATATGGGGAACTACTTGAACTGTTGCTCCAAGATATTCTCCCTTTCTCTCTTTTTGAATTACTGTTTGATAGATACTTCCGGAAGTTACATTATTGATATGACCTAAATTTGTATCCGTAAATCTTTCATAATGTCCTAAGTCTAAATCTGTTTCTGCTCCATCATCTGTTACAAAAACTTCACCGTGCTGAAAAGGACTCATTGTTCCAGGGTCTACGTTTATATATGGGTCAAACTTTTGTATTACAACTGAAAATCCCCTTGCCTTTAAAAGTTTTCCTAAACTTGCAGCTACAATACCCTTTCCGAGAGAGGATACAACACCTCCCGTAATAAATATATATTTAGTCATATCATATTCCAATCTTTATAAATTATGTGGTTTTTAATTAACCAATCTTTGGAACTCTGAAAAATCCATCTTCTTCATAAGGAGCATTTTTCATAAGTTCTTCTTTTGTTTGTTCATATTTTACTTCATCTTCCCTCATAACATTTGTTATAGGAATTGCATGTGGCATCGGTTCAATGCCTGTTGTATCTATTTCATTCATTTGCTCTACATATTTTAAAATATTTCCCAATTGTTCGGAATATTTTTCAATTTCTGCATCTGTCAATTCTAATCTTGCTAATTTTGCAACGTGTTTTACTTCTTCTTTTGTTATCATTTGTTCTCCAATTCCAAGATAATTTTATCATAAATATTTTTTTAATTAAAAATCTTT
>JAFQYI010000014.1 GCA_017406505.1 bacterium | reverse complement strand
GTAATTGAAAATGAAGAAAATAATATTGATATTGATTTTGATTTTGATATAGACGAAACGATTATAAAAGAAGATTTATGTATGCCTAAGGTAAAGGAATATTTGGACGTACAAGAACTTTTATTTGCTGACCCAATTCACGAAGTAAAAGAAGATGAAGGTTGGTCTCCAGAAAAATCATCATTAAATGAAGATTTAGAAGATGTTGAAAAACGAAAAGAAAAAATGAAAAAAAATTAATAAACTAAAGTATACAAAGACATAGAAGTTTATAAAAATTATGTTTCATATACAAAATACCATAGATTTCTACCGAAAGCTGATATTTTTATAGACTTTCTTTTTTCTATGTTTTAATGACCTCTTTAATCATATTGTATTAGATAGTTTTTAGTATAAATAACATGTTATATAGTGTTACAATATTTAATATATTTGTCATTAAGCAACAAATACATTATTATTTTATTGTGTAAGAATGAGGGTTCTTATTGTTTTTTGAGTAATTTGGGGATTATAAATGTATAAATCAAATAAACTTCTTATATTAGATGATGAAAAGATTGTTACTTCAACGTTAAAAAATTTACTTAATCTTGAAGGTTTTAATGATGCAAACTTTTTTAATTCACCAAAAGAAGCTTTAAATTTTTTAAAACAAAATAAGCCGGATTTAATCATATCTGATTTTGTTATGCCTGAAATGAACGGGTTGGAGTTTTTAAAAGAAGCAAAAAGACTTTATCCGGATACTTGTATGATTTTATTAACAGGGTATGCAGATAAAGAAAATGCTGTAAGAGCTATTAATGAGGTTGGTTTATATAAATATATAGAAAAACCTTGGGATAATGATGATTTAATTATAAATATAAGAAACGGTATAGAAAGAAGTAATCTTATCGTATCTTTGCAAAATAAAATACAAGAATTAGATAAAGCTAATCAAGAATTAGAAAAATATTCAAACTCTTTAGAAACAATGGTTAAAGCAAGAACGGAAGAACTTTCTGAAGCAAATTCCAAATTAAATGCTGTTATTTCCAATTGTGCAGATGGTATTGTTTTAATTTCAGAAAAAGGAAAAATAGAAGCTGTTAATTATGCTGCAGAAACAATGTTTGGTTTATCTGAAGTTATGGTTAAAAAAATGAAATTAGATGATTTACTTTTTTCTGATAAAAATAATTTTTCAGAGCTTTTTAATAATTTCAGCAATTCTGGAATTGAGAATGATATATATGTAAAAAATGCAGTAAATGGAAATAATATAGTAACAGACATAAGTTATGCAAAAATTGAACCAATGAATTATTATGTTTGCGTAATTCGAGATGTTTCTAAAAAGAAAGAAGCACAAAGATTAAGAGAAGATTTTATTGCAACATTAACACATGATTTAAGAACGCCGTTATTGGCAGCAATTCAGACTTTAAAGTTCTTTGCAGATGGTTCATTAGGAGAACTTACAGAAAAACAGAATTTGCTTTTAACAACGATGCTTCAAAGCAATAAAGATATGCTTGGTCTTGTAAATGCTTTACTTGAAGTTTACAAATATGAATCAGGTACAATTCCTTTAACAAAATCAGAATTTGAACCAAATATCCTTGTGGAACAATGTTGTAATGAAATAGAATCTCTTGCAAAATCAAAAAATATAGAACTTATCAAAGAAATTGAATCAACAGAAAGAATAGAAATTTATGCAGATAGAAATGAAATAAGACGAGTAATGATGAATTTGCTTGGAAATGCTGTGAATTATACTGAAGAAAATGGAAAAATTCTTGTAAAATCAAATTTAAACGAAAAAGATTATATGTTTTCGGTAAAAGATAATGGAATAGGTATAGCTCATGATGATATAAATAAAATGTTTAAAAGATTTTCGCAAGGAACAAAAAACAGACGTTCTGTAAGTACAGGATTGGGATTGTATTTATCAAAACAGATAATAGAAGCACACGGTGGAAAAATTTGGCTAGAAAGTGTACAAAACAAAGGAAGTGAATTTTTCTTTTTATTGTTAGATTCGGCAATTGTTAAAGATAAGGTTTAAAAAATGAGTGAAGAAATAAAAGTACTTTTAGTAGAAGACCATACAATGACAAGACTCGGATTACAAATGGTTCTTGAAAAATCAGAGAATATAAATGTAATAGGAGAAGCTGCTGATGGAAAGAGGGGAGTGGAATTAGCTAAAGAACTTTTACCTGATGTTATATTGATGGATATAGGGCTTCCCGTAATGGACGGAATTGAAGCTACCAGACGTATCAAAGAGCAAGGATTAACGTCTAGAATTTTAATTTTTACATCAAGAGAAAGTGATGATGATGTTTTTGAAGCATTAAAAGCAGGTGCCGATGGTTATATAATGAAAGGAGCAGATGAAAATCGTTTAATATCGGCGATTACAGAAGTTTCTTCAGGGATAGCTTGGCTTGACCCAGCTATTGCAAAATTAGTACTTGCAAATGTACAAAAACAAAAAAACGCAGAACAAAAATCCTCAACTCCCAATCCTTTAAAATATAAAGAATATAATCTTACCAAAAGAGAATATGAAGTATTAAAATTAATTGCAGATGGCTTAGACAATGACCAAATTGCAGAAAAGCTTGTAATATCAGAATCAACGGCGAAAGCACATGTTCATAATCTTTTAGGTAAATTATATGTTGAAGATAAACATAAAGCGACAGTTCTTGCCTATAAAGAAGGTCTTGTTTAAATGCAAAAAATAGGAATATTTATAAATTGTATTATTTACATAATAATATTTTTTGTAAATATTTTTGTTTTACCTGTAAGTGGTAAAGTAAATGTTGATTTAGATAATCCCAAAGAATCAAAAATAAAAATAAAAGAGGAGCCTGATTTACTTGTACCGGAGCCAGAAACTCCAAAACAAATAAAAAAAAGAGAAAAGGAAGAAGCAAAAGCTCAAAAAAGAAGTAACAAAAAAGTAAAACCTGAAAAATATATAAAATCTAAAAAAATAAAAAAGCGTAGTTACGGAAGTGTAAAAAAGGAAATCAAAGCACCAAAAACTTTTGAAGAATATTTAGAGATGGCACAGGACAAGAAACGAGGAGAGTATGAGGTACCTAAAGCTGATAATCCTAAAGATGATAAATTAGTTCCATTACCTGAGCCAGGTGTTGCATTAAAAAAATACAATTCTCCACCCG
>JAFQYI010000173.1 GCA_017406505.1 bacterium | reverse complement strand
CCATCATTAAGTTTCGCTAAAAACTTAATGGCTCGACTTCTTCATTTTATTTCCGTTCATTTTATTAAAATCAACAGGTATTATCGTTTTCAGCTATTCTGTTTTCAATGTCCAATATTTCAATCGGGCTTCCAGCTGTATTCTTTCTTTTTAGAAAGAATACTCTGAACCATTCACCCCGAACTTAATTCGCTCATTTCTGAGGCGAGTTAAATCTTACCACCGAGAAAATTCTTTGTCAAGCATTAATTTTAAAAATTCTACTTTTTAATCTGTTTGATGTAGAAGAACCTTGTTAGGTTTATTTCTTCGGTTTTCACGGTGCCGTGGCCACTGACCACTCCTTTAATTTAAATCAAACATATTTTAATTGCAACACTTTGTTTTTTAAAAATTTTATAAAATTTTATATACCCAATAGAATTAACTCTTTTGAGCTTAACAAAACTTAATAATTTGTTTTGGATATCATTTTTCACCTTTTTTATTAATATATTTGCATATATATATATATAATGTTATTATCTTTGTATATTTAGTTAATAAGGAGATTTGTATGGCTAGAATTATTAGACCTGTTTGGGCTATCAGATGTAATCAATCCGGTTGTAAAACTATTTTTGAAGTCGCTAAACTTAACCCCGGTAAACAACAAGAAGTTATTTGCCCTAATTGTGGCGAACATTACATATATCCACCTATTGGTAATGATGACCAATCTCAAAAACAAGATTAACCATGACTTCCGGTTATTTTTTATCTTTTAGTGAGTACCTTAAAAAAATTTTTGGTGAAAAAGTTTACAAAGTTACTCTCGATGCCGGTTTTTCATGCCCTAATAGAGATGGCTCTTTATCTTTTGATGGCTGTATTTTCTGTGATGACAGTGGTAGTTTTTCTCGATTATATTCAAATAATTTATCTCTATCTGAACAACTTTCTGTTGGCATGCACAAAATTCAAGACCGTTATCATGCCAAAAAATTCCTTGCTTATTTTCAAGCCTATTCAAATACTTACAAACCTTTGTCTGAATTGAAAGAAATTTATGACCAGGTTTTTGTTGAAAATATCGTTGGCATGTCTATAGGCACTCGTCCTGATTGTGTTGATGAACAAAAATTAGATTTAATTTCATCATACAATATTAATAACCGTTTTATCCAAATTGAATATGGTATTCAAAGTATACATGATAAAACTTTAAAATTAATAAATAGAGGGCATGACTTCCAATGTTTTCAAGAGGCATGCCAAAAATCTAAAGAAAGAAATTTAAAAGTTTGTGCACATGTAATTTTAGGTCTGCCAAATGAAACTCATGATGACATGCTTGAAACAGCAAAAACACTTGCAAGCATGAATATTGATGGAATAAAAATTCACATGCTTGCTGTTATGGAAGGTACAAAAATCCATGAAATGTACAATGAAAATAAAATAAACTTAATGAGTGAAGACGAATATATTTCAACTGTTTGTGATTTTTTGGAACTTTTACCTCCTGATATGATTATTCAAAGACTTGCAGGAAACGGAAAAAGAGAATTTCGTATTCAACCTCGTTGGCTTGGCAAAAAACTTGAACTTGTCGGAAAAATTGAAAAAGAATTTCAAAAACGTGGCTCAAAACAAGGCTCTAAATATTAAAATAAAAATTATAACTTATCTTATTATTATTTAAAATCAAATAAATTATTTATTGAAATTTCTAAAATATCAGCAAGTTCAAAGAGTTTTTTTAAACTTATAAATTTTTATCCCCTTTCAACCCTACAAATATATTCCTGCGATAAACCTAACTTAATAGCTAGATTCAACTGTGTTAAATCCTTTGCTTCTCTATATATTTTTATATTTAAACCTAAATTTTTCAATCTTGATATATGACCTATTATTCCATATAATTAAATTTAAAACTTGACCTATTTGTCCAAAAAGAATTTTTATGTTAAAAAATAAATTAAACAATAAAATTGAATAAGAAGCTATTGAATAAAATATTACAGAAATACAAAGAAGATTAACTCAAATTTCTTCTTCTGTAGACTTAATCAGATATTTAAATTATGTTAAAAATACATTTAATGAATTTAATGAAAAATAATTTTTGATATTTTTTCTAGTACCTTAGGTAAACTTATTTAATTAATATCAAACAATTATAAATATTTATGTTATAATTCAAAATATAATAGGAGATTAATTTTGAAAGTATTGTTAATTAACGGTTCGCCTCACACTCAAGGTTGTATTTATACAGCTTTGGAAGAAGTTGCAAAAACCCTTGTAGAAGAAAAAATAAAAGCAGAAATTTACCAAATAGGTAAAGAACCAATAGCAGGTTGCATGGGTTGTGCTGCTTGTGGCCGTTTAGGAAGATGTATCATAAATGACCAAGTTAATACTTTCTTAGAATATGCTTCTGATTTTGATGGTTTTATAATAGGCTCTCCTGTTCATTATGGTTCATCTTGTGGAAATATTATCTCTTTTTTAGACAGAGTTTTTTATGTTAATTTTATGGCAGGAATGAAAATATTTGAACATAAACCGGGAGCTGCTGTAGTTAGTGCCAGAAGAGCAGGAACTACTGCTACTTTTGACCAACTTAATAAATATTTTTCAATTACAGAGATGCCTATTATTTCAGGAAGATACTGGAATATGGTTCACGGCATGAATGCTGTTCAAGTAAAACACGATGAAGAAGGCTTACAAAATATGAGAATTCTTGCAAGAAACATGGCTTGGCATTTAAAATGCCGAGAAGCTGCTGAAAAATCCGGTATTCCTCTGCCTAAACAAGAACATGTAATTCATACTAATTTCATTCGTGAAAAAATATAATTATATTATGATATAATAATTTCTATTAAATTCTTAATTACTTTAATTTCGTTATCATTTAATTTGTTAATTAACAAAAAAAGTTCATTTTTAGATGTAACTTTTTGTTCTTCTTTTGTCATAAAAAGCTTATATACAGGTATTTTTTCTGCATTAACAATTTTAGATATAGTACTAAGATGAATAGAGCGATTTCCTCTCTCTATATTAGATAATGTTTTTAAATTAATACCAATAAAATTAGCATATTCTTCTTGACTAAAGTTTCTTGCCTTTCTTAATTCTTTTATTTTATTGCTAAAAATTCTATATATATTATCCATATATAAATATTACAAATTTATTTAAGCATTTTCTATACCAATATATTACATAAATATATGGATTATATTACTTTTTTATATTAAAATTAAAAAATGATTAGAAAAAATTTAATAATATTAATACTTATAATCTGTTTTTTATTGCCTACTACTAATTCTTTAGCTAAAAATAAATATTATATAATAAAACTTAAAATCATTAAGATTATTGATGGTGATACTATTTTAATTAAAACAAAAGAAGGAGCTGTCTCTGTCAGACTTTCGGGAATAGACTGTTTTGAAACAAAAATGAATTCTCATATCAAGTACCAAAAAACCGATTCAATAACTTATGATGAAATTTTTTATCTTGGATATAAAGGTAAAAATGCCCTTGAAAAATTAATTATTAATAAAAATATTGAACTTGAAATTACAGGAATAGATAAAAAATATGGAAGATTTGTAGGTATTTGTAAAAAATATAAATTTAACCATAATAAAAAATAAAATTATTGTGAACTTAAGTTAAAATTTTTTAATATTATGTAAAAATATAAAAAAAATGCTATAATAAATTGGCTTCAGTTCAGTTAAGTGAAAGATTAATATTATAATATGTCTAATTTAAGTATCTTAAATTTATTAAGAAGTGCTGTATCTAACGGGATTTCAGATATTCACCTAAAAATAAATGAAACTCCTGCTATAAGAAAAGACGGTAAAATTATGAGAACAAAACTTCCTAAACTCAGTGAGGAAGATTTTTTGAAAATTTTAAATATACTTTTACCATCCTCTTTAAGAAACAAAGCTTTTGAAACTTATGATGCTGATTTTTCATACGATTTACCGGGTGTTTCAAGATTTCGTGTAAATTTATCCCACGAACTTGGTAAATTATTTATGGTTATTCGTGTAATTTCTTTGGATATTCCAACTATTGACGAACTAAACCTTCCTAAATCAATAGAAAAATTTTCATCATATCCAAATGGTATAGTATTTGTTACAGGTGCTACCGGCAGTGGAAAATCATCTACACTTGCAGCTATTATTAATCATATTAATAATACTCAAGAAAAACATATTATAACAATTGAAGATCCTGTTGAATACATTTTTACACCTAATAAATGTATAATTACCCAAAGACAATTAGAAATAGATACTTTATCTTTTCCGGAGGGCATTAAATATGCACTAAGACAAGACCCTGATGTAATACTTATTGGAGAAGTTAGAGATACAGAAACTATGTCAGCTGCATTAAAAGCTGCAGAAACAGGGCACCTTGTACTTGCTACTATGCACACTAATGATGCTATTCAAACTATTAATCGTGCTGTTGGATTTTTTGAACCAAAAGATAGAGATGGCATAAAAAAACAATTAGCAGAATCTTTAAGAGGAATAATTTCTCAAAGACTTGTTCCAAGAATTGATCAACAAGGTCGTATACCTGCTTGTGAAATACTTGTTAATACACCTACTGTTAAAGATTTTATATTAAGAGATTCTCTGGAACAAATTTATGACCTTGTTAAAAAAGGTAATTTCAACGAAATGATTTCTCTTAATGTAGCTTTATTTAATTTATATAAAAACGGTATTATATCTAAAGAAAATGCTATCTATTTCAGTGATAATAAAATAGAACTCCAACAATATATGAGAGGAGTATATCACGGTTCAAGTTATAGTACTTAATATTTATTATGAAACAAAAATATACAACTAATGCTATAAATTTAAAATCTTATGATTTCGGTGAAGCCGATAAAATTGTAATGATGTATTCAAAAGAAAAAGGTCTTATTAAATGCATAGCAAAAAGTTCAAAAAAACCTAATGGAAAATTATGTGGAAGAATGGATACATTTGTTGCAAATAATTTACTTTTAACTAAAGGTAAATCAATGGACATTGTTTCTCAAGCTGAAATTTTAAATTCTTTTTTTCGTATAAGACAAAATACAGAAAAAATGTTTTATTCTATGTATTGCGTTGAAACTATAAAAAATTTTGGTGAAGAAAATGATGAAAATAGCAATACTGTTTATGATTTGCTTTATTCTGTTCTTTCAAAAATTTCAGATAGTAAAACTATTGTCGAAATTATCCTTGCAACAATTAGATTTCAATTGAAAATAATAAATGTATTTGGATATGCTCCGGAATTTAAAACTTGTAATATTTGTAAAGAAAAAATAGGTAATAATTATTCAAAATTTTCTTTTGAAAATGGTGGTCTAATATGTATTAATCATATTCTAAAATATGAAAAGACATACAAAATTCACCCAAAAATAAAAGATTTTTTAATAACTATGCAACAATCAGACTTTTATATTGAAACATATTATGATAAACTTGCAGATATAAAAGTATCAAAAATTTGTTTTGATATGTTAAAAAGTTATTTAGAATACTGTTCACCAAAAAAGTTTAATTCAATAAAGGTACTAGAAACAATTTAGGAGGCTTAAATGGAAATGAATAAATTTATTGAACATACTCTTTTAAAACCTACAGCAACAAATGAAGCTTTAGAAAAATTGTATAAAGAAGCAAAAGAAAATAATTTTAAAGGTGTATGTGTAAATCCGATAAATGTTAAAAAAGCAAAAGAAGCATTAAAAGATACTGACGCAAAAGTTATTACGGTAGTTGGATTTCCTTTAGGAGCAATGGTTTCTGATGCAAAAGCTTTTGAAGCAAAAAGAGCTATCGAAGATGGTGCTGATGAAGTTGATATGGTTTTAAATATACAAGCTGTAAAAAATGCTGAATGGGATACTGTTATAGAAGATATAAAAACAGTTAAAGAAGCTTGTGGTAATACTATTTTAAAAGTTATTATCGAAACAGATTATTTAACAAAAGAAGAAATAGTTGAAGCTTGTAAATGTGCAATAAAAGCCAAAGCTGATTTTGTAAAAACATCAACAGGTTTTGTAAACGGTGGTGTTGGAGCAAAAGTTGAAGATGTAAAATTAATGTATGATACAGTAAAAGATGCAGGATTAAAAGTAAAAGCTTCCGGTGGAATAAGAGATAAAGAAGCTGCAGAAGCTATGGTTAATGCAGGAGCTTCCAGCCTTGGAACATCTTCAGGTATTAAAATTATTCAAGGATAATCTATATAATATTTATATGAGAGTAAAAAGACCATAATTATATAAAATATGGTCTTTTTCATTTTTAAAAGTTTTGAACATACCTCGTCTTTTAAACATATAAAAATTTTCAAATCATTAAAAATTTACATTATTTAAAATTCAATAAACAGGCATGTTTCCATGCTTCATTTTTTTGATATAATATAAAATTTTTTAATTATTAAATGTAGAAAACTATGTAGAAAACTCTTTTAAAATT
>JAFQYI010000172.1 GCA_017406505.1 bacterium | reverse complement strand
TTTACAATACATGCAATTTCAAGAGTAATAAAGTTTTAATATAAGTAGAGTATCCATAACAGGAGGATTTTTACATGGTTGGCGTATTTGGAAATTTATCATCATCTTTAGCAGCTAAGCTTACAGCAGCTAATGTTGATTTGTCAGATGGTTTGCAGCAAAAAGAAGTTGATGATGCCGGTTTGACAGCTGATGAAATTGAAGAAATTTCAGGTAAATATCAGGTTGATGAGGGTGTTAAAGTTGATGATAGTTCCGATGTAGAGACTATTGGAAGTCTTGATGACTTAGATGTAGATGCAGATGATTATGGTGCATTAACGGCTAAAAAACAGGAAATTGAAGCTGATATAGCTCAAGCAACATTAGTGCGAGATAATTTAAAAACAGCAAAATTAAATGAAGAAGATAAATTAAAAGAGTTAAACGATAAATATCAAGATGAAGCTAAAAAGTTAGAAGATAAAGAAAATGAATTTAACAAGTTACAAAACAAGCTGGCTGATTTGAATGATGCTATTGCACTTGAACAAAAAAGAGAACAATCAAAATATGAAAACAAAATAGGAGAAGCAACAGCTGCAGCATTATCCGAATATGATCCTGAAAAGCATGGAGATGATTTTGATGCATATTTAAGTGATTGTTTATCTAATGTAGGAATAAGTCCTTATGCATTAGAGGGATTAAATGATGATGCTAAAAGCATAGCAGGACAGGCAAATGGTATATATGATGAAATAAAAACTCAAGCAAAAGTTGTAAAAACATATATAGATGATATAAACATTAAAAAAGCATCTATTGGTTCATTAGAAAAACAAATTTCTGCAAAAGAAACACAAATCAGTAAACTTAACTCTAATTTAGATATTGTAAATGAAGCATTAGCAAAATTAATTCCTGGAGCAGGCTTATCACCTGCTGAGGTTTTAGCAAGCGTACCAGAAGCAGAAATGGATCTTATTAAATCAACTATTGCAAGTGAAGGAATTGATTTAACTGCGAGATTTGAAAACGGAAATCCAAAATATATATTTGCACTAGGACAAGATGAGAAATTTCACCTTTATGAAATGGATGAATCAGGAACAAGTGGAGTAACTTTTGCAAGAACAAGAGCTCCAGGACAAGGTTTTGATATTGTTCCATCCGGAAGTGGCTATCTGAATGGATTACAAGATGCACAAGAAGGTAATGGCAGGGCTGTTTATACATTCTCAAGTATAAATGAATGTTTAACAGATGGTGAAACCTGCAGCGAAGCAAAATGTTACTCAACATGTTCTCCATTATCCTTTGATGTAGACGGCGATGGTGTTCATACCTCGAGTAAAACAGTAAAATACGATATAGACGGCGATGGTGTTGTTGATACTGTAAACAATTCAGCTGAGTGGGTGCTTGCTTTTGACAAAGATGGTGATGGCAAAGCAGGTGAAGATGGTAGTGAATTATTTGGAGATAACACAGACCTTGACGGAGATGGTAAAAAAGACGGTTATGCAAACGGATTTGATGCATTAAGAGCATTAGCAGAAAAAGCAGGACTGATAGGTGATAATGATGATGCTCTTGATGCTGATGATTTGAAAAAATTGCAAGATGAATATGGACTGGTAATGACAAAAGGATATGGAGGAGAAGCAAAATCTCTGTCTGACCTTGGAATTACTGAAATTAATTTATCGAAGAGTGATACAAAGCTAACAAAGAACTTTGATGGACGTCATAATGACATAATGACCCAAGAAGGTGCAACGTTTAAAATAAATGGACAAACAAGAGAATATGCAGACATTTGGAATGCAAAACTAGATGAAGCAGATATCAATAAAGATTCTAAACCAGAAATCAATGAGTCAGACTTTGATATAAATTCCATTGACTTAGATTGGGGAAATAGATTACTGGATAAAGCTAATCAAATGGATTATGTTTCAGCAAATACAAAAGAAGTAAATTACAGTGGTATTTTAACAGATGGAAAAATTAGTGGAAAGTCTGCCCATAGAAAGAATGAAAGTGCAGAAGTTATTATGGGAGATATTGACCCGTCCGGAATAGAAGAAAATGAAGAAGAACCGGAAGAAATCACAGTAGAAAATGAAACAGAAACAGACGATGAAAACAATAAAAGAAGACCCAAATAGGTAATGAAATAAAAAAGTAATTACAAGTAAGGAAAGGACTAAAATTCTTTCCTTACTTGTAAAAGAGGAGTAAAAATTATAAAATAATTTAATGTTTAATATTACTAAAAAATGTTAAAATTCACGTTCTGTTGTATCTTTTTCAACATATATTTTACCGTTTAGGTACCTTACAACTTTTATCAAATCAAGTGTTTTTATTTCTGTATCACTTTGATTAATTACGTTTATAACTGTTAATTTACCATCTATATTTAATGAAGCTTGTCCAAGTGATTTTGGCTGTATATCTGAATATGCTTTCCCCACCGTTCCTACACTATTCTTATAATCTGAATTTATAAAACTATAAAAATGCTTTATCTTTAATATTAAATATGCAGATAACAACATACATAAAACACCTGCAACTATTGATATAAATAGTGATTTTTGTATTGATAATTCCCATTGAATGACGCAAACTATAGATATCCAACTAAATCCCATTAAAAATGCTAAAATAGATTGCATGGAAAATAAATCCAAAGAACCATCAACATTTTTTGTTATATCAAAATTAGAAGAAATATCACTGCTATCATCTACTGTAAAAGAAAAGATAATAAATTTAATCATATACAGCAATGTAGAAAATATTGCTATATACTTAAAAGTTTTAATCAATATTTCAATAGACCAAGTTTCCATACTTATTTTCTCCTATGCAAAGAATTTTAACATGTTTTATAATAAAAATGCTATAATAATTTATTTTTTTGAAAATTATATTTACATATATTTTTTTTATTTTACAATTTGAGCATATAATGGAGAAATATGGAAAATAAATTAGACTTAATAACTATCGGAGAAGGTTTGGTTGAACTGTCAAGTGTTCAAAGTTTAACCTATGCAGATACATTAAATAAATATTTTGGTGGAGATACTCTTACAACAGCAATAGCAGCAGCTCGCTTGGGTGCAAAAGTTGGCTTTATTTCAAAAGTCGCAAATGATGCATTTCGTGATTTTTTAGTAGGAGGTTGGGCTACAGAAGGTCTTGATATTTCAAGAGTTACTTGTATTGATGGGCATAATGGTGTGTATTTTGTTGCTGGACAAGATACAGGCAAAAAAGAGTTTGCATACTATCGCAAAAAAACAGCAGCCGCAATGCTTTCCTCAAGAGATATTGATGAAGAATATATAAAATCTGCAAAAGCCGTTTATGCTACAGGTATTACGCAATCTTTATCTTTATCTGCTAAAGAGGCTGTTTTTAAATTATTTAAGATTGCAAAAGAATCTGAAAAAATAGTTGCATTTGACCCGAATTTTGATGCAATGCTTTGGACTAAAGATGAGGCAAGAGAAGCTTTTTCTGAAATTGAGGATTATCTGGATATTGTATTTTTAAATCTAAAATCTGATTCTCTAGAGTTGTGGGGAACTGATTCTACAAATAAAATAATTGAATTTATGCTGGATAAAGGAATAAAAGTTGTTGTAGTAAAATCAAAAGCTAATGGTGGATATTATATAGGAACTCCATCACAAACATCATTTATACCTTTCTATTCTGATATAAAAAATGATACAACAGGTGCCGGCGACTCTTTTAATGGTGTATTTTTGTACGAATATTCAAAAGATAAATCACCATTTGATGCTGCTAAAATTGCCTCTGTAGTATCCGGATTACAAGTTCGGGGAATAGGTGCTATTAAATCCATTCCTTCTTCAAAAGAAGTTGCCGAAGCTATGAAAGAACAAAATGAAACATAAGAAACCAAAAGTTTTAATTTCCGGATACTATGGCTTTGATAATTTTGGAGATGAAGCTGTTTTAAGTGTATTAGTTGAATCTTTAAAAAATTGTAATATTGATGATATTACAGTATTTTCTAAAAATCCTGAAATAACAAAAAAAAATTATAATGTTAAAGCCTATAACAGTTTTAATTTATTCGAAATAATTACCAATATTCTTCATTGTAATATTCTATTTTCAGGTGGAGGCAGCCTGCTTCAAGATGCTACAAGTTCAAAAAGTTTAATATATTATCTTGGAATCATTATTACAGCTTTGTTTTTTAGAAAAAAAGTCATTATATTTGCTCAAGGTATAGGACCAATAAAAAATAAATTTCTAAAAAATTTAACAATGTTAGTTCTAAAAAATTGTAATTTTGTTACTGTTAGAGATGAAAAAAGTTTAAATATTTTAAAAGAAAACAAAGTAAAAGCAGAATTAGTTTCCGATCCTGTTTGGAATATTCCTCTGATGACAAAATATTCTCATCGTGGAATTGGTATTCAACTTAGAAAATGGGATAATCTTACAGATGAATGGATAAAAATTTTTGCAAAATATATTGAAAAATATTATAGTGATAAAGTAATCTTCATATATGTATTACAAGAGTCTTTAGACAGAGAAGTTTGTTACAAATTAGAAGATGAATTAAGAGCTATTAATCCTAATATACATACGCATATAGTTATAAATAGAGCAACTTTTGAAATAGTGAAAGCATTTTCTCACCTTGATGAATTGATTGCAATGCGTTATCACGCTTGCTTATTAGGATTAAAGTACGGTATTCCTGTCGTTCCTATAGTTTATGACCCCAAAGTTGAAAAATTGGCTAACGAATTCAATATACAATCAAAAATATATTTTGATGATAATGAAGAAAAACTGGAAAAAGAAATAAAAAATCTAAAATATGGTGAATACAATGCTAATTACAATAAAATAGCAGAAAAAAATTTAGATTTTGAATTATTTAAAAAGTATTTATAAATTTATCAAATAATAGTTATGTTATGAAGCTTAACAACGTGTTGGAAAATAATCAAAAATAATGTAAAATTATAAACATGAAAAGAATTGAGTATTTTATAACACAAACAGCAACGTATCAATTTTTTCGCATAATTAGAAATCAGATTGTTGATTTTTTTGAAACTTTTGGAAAAATGTCAATTCGATTTTTAGAAGTTTTAAAATATATTTTAACAGGGCAGTTTTCATATAAACATATTATGGAGCAATCATCACATTTTGCAATTGATTCGTTGCCTATTACCTTGACAATTGTTTCTATGACATCAATTATCCTTGCTGTACAAGTTGCTCCTGAAATGGTAAAACAAGGAGGCGCTAATTTTATAGGAGGATTATTAGCTATTGTTACTGTTAGAGAAATGGGAACAATAATGACAGGGTTTGCAATTATTTCTATGATAGGTTCATCAATGGCATCAGAAATAGCCACAATGAAAGTTACAGAGCAAGTATCAGCATTAAAAGTTTTGCATGTAAATCCTATAAAATACCTTTTTGTACCGAGAATTTTGGCAGCAGCATTAATGATGCCTGTTATAACGACAGTTTCTTCAACTATAGGTATTTTTTGTGGAGGATTTATATCTTCTTTAACAAGTCCTGAAGTTACCGGTTTATGTTTTGTAAATTCAGTTAAATTAGGTCTTTTTAATAGAGATATAGGTATTATGCTTCTCAAATCGTCTTGTTTTGGAATTGCAATAGCTCATATAAGCTCAAGTTGTGGCTATGATGCAGAAGGTGGAGCAAAAAGTGTTGGAGTTGCTACAACAAAATCTGTAGTTTGGTCTTTTATAGCAATAGTTGTAATTGATTATGTTTTTGCATTATTGTTTTATTTTTAATAAGGTGAAATATGGCAATTAAAGTTGAAAATTTAACTAAAAAATTTAATGATAGAATTGTATTAGACAATATTTCTTTTTCTGTGGACGATGGAGAAATATTGGCAATAGTTGGTTTCAGTGGTTCCGGTAAAAGTACTGTTTTAAAATTAATTACAGGATTATTAGAACCGGACGGAGGAGTTATTACAACTGATAATAACGGTGAAATAGCAATGGTTTTCCAATATTCAGCACTTTTTGATTCTTTGAATGTATTTGATAATATTACATTTGCACTACAAGAAAGGAAAGAATTTAAAGGAAAATATTCCGAAGAAGAATTAAAGGAAATGGTTGCTAAAAAGCTTGAAACAGTAGGTTTAAAGAATATTGAACAAAAATTTCCGTATGAATTATCAGGAGGAATGCAAAAAAGAGTAAGTTTTGCAAGAGCTATTATGACAGAACCTTCATTAATATTATATGATGAACCAACTGCAGGTTTAGATCCTGTTGCTTCCACCATCATAGAAGATTATATTGTAAGATTAAGAAATGAAACAAATTCTACAGCGATAGTAGTAACACATCAATTTTCTACAATAAAACGTTGTGCTGATAAAGTAATAATGTTATATAATGGGAATATTGTTTTTGAAGGAACACCGGCAGAACTGGAATTAGGTAACACTCCATACACAAAACAATTTATGGATGCATCTCCGGAAGGACCTATGAAAATAAATATTTAAAAAATAAAAAATTTGTGATAAATTTAAAAAAAAGGAATAATAATGAGATTTTCTTCAGGATTTAAAGTAGGAGTTTTAACACTTTCGGCATTGTTAATATTAATATTTACGGTAATGTGGGTAAAAGGACGCACAATTTCTGCAGGAGATAGAATAACTGTGTCTTTTAAAGACATTAACGGATTAAGAGCAGGCTCCGGTGTTCAAATGATGGGTGTTCGAATTGGTCAAGTTGAAACACTTACTCCTAAAATTAATAGTGATAATAGTTTTGTTGAAGTAAAATTTGTTATTACAGAACCAAATATAAAAATTCCCAAAGCCTCATCGATATCTATCCAACAAACCGGTATTATAGGGGAACAATTTTTAGAAATAACACCCCCTGTTGAGCATACAATATATATACCTTTAATCAAAAATGGAAATATAATTCATGTTGGGGATAGTGTCGAAATGTCTTTATCAAAAGAGCTTTGTAACATTGGGACTATTAAAAAAGTTGAAATTGAGGATACTCAAGTTTTGCCTCCGAACATTGCAAAAAAAATTTCTGAAAAATATGCTGTAAAAATAGGATATGTAGTAGACTTGCCAGGTTTAGAATTACCTGATTTATTAAGTGGAGAGATTGTTAATAAAAAAGGAAACAATGCATTAAGATTAAAGCCCATAAAAGAAATCAATTTAAAAAAACCGGATACAAATTCAGAATATACAATAATTGAACCAATGAGAGTTTCAGATTTTATGAAATTGCAGTATCGTTCGGCAAGTGCACTTGCTGAAACCAATGAAAAACTTTCAGCCATACTCTCAGATGATATAATGGAAGATATAAAGCAAACGATAAAGAATGCAGATGAATTAACAGCCAACGCTAATAAAGCTATTGATAAAGCATCAGCACTTATTGATGTATCAAAGGAAGAAATTACTAACCTATCTGTAGAAGTAAATGATTTAACACAAAAACTTAATATAATAGCTGATAATATCATTGAAGTTACAGGAGATAAAGATTTCACAAAAAATATAAATCAAGCTATTAAAAGTATAAACAGATTATCAGATAATGCTAATAAAATTCTTGAGGATCCTCAGACAGCTTGTTTATTAGAAGACTTAAGAGCAACAATAAAAAATATATCAGAAATTTCAAAATGTGTTAATGATATGACAAAAGATCCTGCTGTAAGAGAGCAAGTGAATAATACTATTAAAAAGCTCAATTTGGCACTTGATAAATTTATAATAGCACTAGATACTGTTAATTATGTTACAGAAGATGAACGTGATAATATCAAACAATCACTAAAAGAAGTTCAAGAAACAACAAAAAATGTAAAAAAATTCTCAGATAAATTAAATAAGAGGTTTTTGTTATTCCGATTAATGTTTTAAAAGGTAGAAAATGAAGCTTTTTATATCAAAAATACATTATGAAAAAAATCCAAATTTATTGCAAAAGATTTTAGTTTATTTTCTTTCAATTTTTGAGATCTTCTATAGAATTGCTGTAGCAGTAAGAAATTTTTGTTACGATAAAAAAATATTAAAAACCAGTAATTTTAAAAACGTGATAGTTATTTCTACCGGTAATTTAACAACTGGAGGAGTAGGAAAAACACCATTTACAGCAGAACTTGCCAATTATTATACAAAAAATTATAAAAAAGTAGCTGTTATTTCCAGAGGATATGGTGGAACTCTTGAAAATAAAGAAGTTAATGTAATTTCAGACGGACAAAAAATAAATTTTTCTGCAAAAGAATCCGGAGATGAACCTTTTTGGTTAGCAACAAATTGTCCTTCTGTCGTTATTTTAACTTGTTCATCACGTGTTAAAGCGGCAAGAATGGCTGTAGATAAATATAATTGTAATATTATTATTGCAGATGATGCATTTCAACATAGAAAGCTTGATAGAAACAGTAATTTGTTACTTGTAGATAGTAAAAATAAATTTGGTAATAATCACTTATTACCTGCTGGGCCTTTAAGAGAAAGCTTTAAGGAAGTAAAAAGAGCGACAGCAATTGTTGTTACCAATAAATCTTTAGATGATGAAGATGCTTTAAAATATTGCGATGAAATTAAAGAAAGGTTTCATAAGCCTGTCTTTTTATGTAAAATGATACCGGAGAGAGCATTTAATATATATACAAATGAATCATTATATCAAGGTGCTTCTGTTTTAGCATTTTGTGCAATAGGTCAGCCTAAAGAATTTTTTAATTTTGTACAAGAAGATTATTATATGCAAAGTATAGTAGAATTTCCGGATCATCATTCATATTCTTATCAAGATGTTGAAAGACTTATTAAAATAGCCGAGCAAAATAATCTTAATTTTTTAATTACAACCGAAAAAGATGCTGTAAAAATTAAAGATATATTTTCTAATTTTAAAACAACGATAAAAGTTTATGCATTAAAATTGAGGGCTTTTGCTGATATTGAGGATATTGTAAATGCAAGATAAAAAAAAGATATTAGTAGTAAGGTATAGATTTATAGGGGATACAATTTTAGCATTACCTTTTTTAAAAAATCTTCGTTTAGCATATCCTGATGCTCAAATTGATATGGTAGTTGCTCCAAAATCGGGAGAAATTATCGAAAATTGTCCTTATGTGGATAATTTTATATATTTTGATACTACTAAAAAGCATAAATATGAAAATGGTATAAATAAAAAAAAATCATTTTGGTATTATGTTAAAGAATTGCGTAAAAATAAGTATGACAAAGCTTATATTCTGAAACGTTCCTTATCAAGTGCATTACTTGTATTTTTAAGCAATATAAAAGAAAGAATTGGTTTTGATACAGAATATAGAGGTTTTTTATTAACTACAAAGGTTCCATATATTATTAACAGGCATGAATCTCAATGTTTTTTGGATATTTTGAGAGCAGATGGTATAGAGATTTCAGATGACAGTTTTGAAAATGGAATAGATTCCTCTGCAAAAATGAGAATAGATAGTCTTATAAATGAAAAAGATATTAGCAGAGAATTAAAATGGGTTATAGTTCATGCAACGGCTACAAATCCAGGTAAATTATGGAGTTTGACAAATTTTGCAAAAATAACAGAGTATTTGATAAATGAAAAAAACGTTCAAGTCTTTTTTATTGGAACAGATTTTGATTCAAAAACATACCAAAGTATGCTGAAAATGATAGAAAATCCTTTAAAACTTGCTCCAGTAGATTTATGTGGTAAATTGAGTCTTCAAGAAAGTCTTGCATTAACATCGGAAGTAGATTTATTAATAGGTAATGATTCAGGGAATTTGCATATAGCATCATCTGTGCATACACCTATAATAGGCTTATATGGACCTATGCCATTTGAAAAATGGTATGCACTTGGAGATAATAATACTTATTTAAAATCGGATATTTCTTGTATGCCTTGTGGATTAAGAAAAAAATGTAAAAATGATTATGCTTGTA
>JAFQYI010000171.1 GCA_017406505.1 bacterium | reverse complement strand
TGTTTTTGCTTGCTTTTTATATTTTTTATGCTGTGAAAACTGTTAAAAAATATTGTTGTGATGATGATTTTTGTGAAAATAAATGCGAAGAACTTATTCTTTTTAAATTTTTTAAAAATATTTGTAAATCCAAAATTACCTTGATTTTCATTCAATTATTTTTTTCGGCTTTTGCTTTAATGCTTATTGCAAATGTTTTTGTGGAAAATATTAAATCTATTTCTAATTTGTTTCATATTAATGCATTGCTTATTAGCCTTTTCCTTGCACCTATGGCTACTGAACTTCCTGAAACTATCAATGGACTTGTTTGGAGTTCTAAAAATAAAGATACTTTGGCTATTTCTAATATTACAGGTGCCATGGTCTTTCAGGCATGTATTCCTATGTCTATTGGTATTGTGTTTACAGATTGGTCTTTTTCTTTTAAAGAAACCATAAATATTTTTTGTGTGTATATGGCAATTGCTATTTTATTCGTCTTTACAAGAAATAAAATTGATAAATTCTCTTTTAAATATCTGATTTTTTCTATTATTCCTTATGTAATATATTTATTATTCGTTTTTGCAAATTATTTTTAATAATTCTATATAATTATATTTTTAGCATTTTTTTATCCCTGTTGTAACAATTTATTTACAAATTATTATACCTGTTATATCTGTTATATTTCTTATACACCAATAGTTGCAGTCTTTTTCAATACTTGTTATATTAATATTAGCCTTTGGTTTTTAAGTTTCACATAAGTCCTTTTTAGGCGTGATTTCTGAAAAAACATTTATTTAGGGAGGGTTTAACTTTGTTATTATGCTGTGGAAAGCAGTTTTATGCTGCTGAAAAAATTATTTTACCTAAAAAAGATAAATTATACAGATGTCTTGAATTTGGTCATTGTCCTCATTGTGGTGTCAGAGTTGCAAGATTGATTGAACAAAATATTGATTATGACATTGTTGTTAAAGAAAAACGTGGTATCCAAGCTCTTAGACTTTTTGAAAAAGCTGTTATTCAAAAAAAACGTTATTTGGAAAGTCTTACTTTAGGTTCAAAATCTTCTGAAAATTTTTATTATGGTGATTTCAAAAAAACTAAACGTAAAGATGAATATAATAATCCTATTTATGTTCAATTAAGAAAAAACTTTAATAATAAATCAGAAATTCTGGGCGAAGTTATTACACATTATTCTAAGATTTGAGGATTTTATGACAGATAAAAAGAAAAAATTACCAATTTCTAAAACTCAATATAAAAAACTTGTTAACCAATGTTTAGAATTAATAAACGATTATAAATTATTGTTTATCAGTGATTTGATTGCACTTCTTCCTTTTTCTAAATCGACATTCTATGTTTATGGTTTGGATAAATCTGATTCTGTTAAAGAAGCTATTGAAAATAATAGAACCATGATTAAACAAAAATTGCGTGCTAAATGGTATGAAAGTTCTACACCTACTCTTCAAATAGCTTTGTATAAAATTTTAGCTACTCCGGAAGAAAGAAAAGCTATGAGTAGTAGTTCTAAAGATGCTAAAAATGATGGTATGCTCCCACTTGAAGTTCAAAAAGCGTATTTGGCAAGTCTTGAAAAAATGGCTGATGATAATGACGTTGATTAGACAAATAAATAAGTTTTAACTCATGGCTATCTTCAATAATTCTGGATATAATATACAATGTGGACTTTTAAATATCGGATTATGTAATATTTTTTGAAGTTTGGGGTAATCTTTATGAAAAGGCTCAAAAACAGCTACTTCATTATATCTTTTATGCATTTCTGCAGATGGCCACGGTTTATAAGACCAAAAATGAGCAGTTGCATCATATTTTTCTGCTATCTTTACAAATGCCGGCATTTCTTTGTAATTCATTGAATGTACAACAAAATTTAATACTATCCATCCAATTTTTCCCTGTTTTTTCCCTTCAGAAATAAATTTTAAATTCTTCATGATTTTATTAAAAGCATCTTTTCTCATTATCTTATTATATGTATTTCTTGTTGCTGCATGTATTGATATAGATACATTATCAAGTTTTTTTATTCCAAGTTTTTCCATATTAGCTTTGTCCAAATAATAGCCTTGAGTTTGTAAATTGATTTTTATATTAGGATTTATTTTAGTAACGGTTTTAATTAATGTTCTTGCATGTCTTGATGCAAGAGGATCTCCACCAGAAAATATAATTTTGTCTACATGCTTTATTATTGGAAGTATATTTTTTGTACTGATGTGCTCTAATTTTTTTAATTCTTCATCGCTATATGTTAAAATTTCATCACGACAAGTTATACATTTGTAATTACATTCTTGGTCATAACACAATAATATTTCTTCAGGATATTGACAATTTTTTATAGTATCAATATTGTTAATTGGTGAATACATGCATAAATCTCTATGACAATTCGAAAAATCTCCATTTAGCATTTTGTTTCTAAATTCATTAAAGGTTTTTCCATTCCATATTTCATTAAAGGGTTTCTCAAAAATATTCCCAAATGAAATATCTTTAAAAAAAGGTTCACAACAAGACCACAATTCTCCATCAGGATATATTTCACAATGTGTAAAAGGGATTTTACATGCTTCTTTGTAGCTTAATAAATATTCATCCCTAAATCCTGTCAATTCTTGTTGTTTACAGTTTTGATAGAGTACACCACAACCACCGGCTCCAAGTAAAACTTATACTGGTTTTAATAAAATCTCTTCTATTCATCAATGCCTAATCTTTCTAAATTTTGATATTATTATTAAATTTTATGATTCTGTCAAAATAATTATCAATATAATACTTATCAGGATATTTAGGAATTAAGTATCTTTTTCTTATTAAATCTTTTCTTATATACAAATATTCTTCTTTATCACTGAATATTGGTATATAGTTTTTTAGACATTGAATATTATAATAAATATTATCACCCGTGTCCAATATTATATAATCGGGTTCTTCATATACTTTAAATATATCATTCCATTTTATATTTTCATCATCAATAAAATTGTAGAAATGCCAATTGTATAAAAAAGTTTCATCATTATAAACTTCTTCATATCTCCCATCCATATAAATTAAATTTTGTGGATAAAGTTTATATGATAAATAACTGCCATCTCCAAATTTATTTAATATTTTTCCTTTTAAATTATTAATTTTCATAAATTCTACAATTTTGACAGGATATGAATCTAATAATTTTGAATATTTTACTCTGTTGTGAATATTTATTAATGCAATAATTTCTATAATAACAAGAATATATACTACTATTTCTTTTATTGTTACAAATTTTTTAATGAAAGTTTCTGATTTAATATTTAATATTGTTCTTATTTTTAGTATCATTTTATTGAAAAAAAAGAAAAAATCATCATACAATAATGCCGTACTTGTTAATATAAAAAAGGGTATATGTTTTACATGGGAAAATGCTAAAAATCCTACAGTCAAGATTGTTAATATATTTGTATAATTAATTTTTTCTTTAAATTTTATTTGTTTTATCAAACTTCCTAAAAATACGGTTATGGAAATAACAAAAAATATTTTAGCTTTTATTAAATGCAATAATGTTTTTTGAAAAATACTTTGCCATTCAACTATTAATGGTCTGGGCATAGTAGTAGCATGTATTAAAAATTTTACATAATCAGTTCCGTAGGGATTAATAAAGAGCATTAATGATGTACATAAAAATGTATAAATATACTTCATAAATGGTTTTTTATTAAAAAACTCTCCTAATCCATATATAAGAATTAGACCTATTCCTGAAACACACCCACCATGAATGTTTGCCCAAAATACCATTAATAGTGGCAAGATATATAGTAATTTGTTTTTATTATTAATTCTAACTGCTTCCAAAATATATAAAAATATTGAAAAAAATAAAAATGTAAAGAAATGACACCTAATTCCAGAAATAAGTGATATATCAAGAGAATAAAGAATAAAACAAAAGAACAAAAAATTATATAATTTTGTATTTTTTAATCCCCGAATTTTTATTGTTTTTAATACAAAAAATAATGAAAAAAACATTAAAAATGCTTTTAAAAAGAATTGCCCGTTGTATCCGAATAAATTTTGTATAATCGCAAAAATTACTCCGGAACCCCATTCATGGTCAAACCAAGCATGTCTTGGTACATAAGAAAATGGGTCATTATATAAAATACTTCCCGTTTCTAATACTGCAAAACCTTGTAAAAGTCTTGCCCAAAAATCAGGATCAACAGATGTCCAAGCATAACATAATGCAAAAATTAGACAAAACAAAAATATATAAAAAATTATCCCTTCAAATTTTTTCATCTTTTCTAACATAATTACTCTAAATTTATCAAAAAAATTGTTTTTAAGCAATAAAAATAACATTTTTCAAAATATTCTTTTACAAATTTCGGAGATTGTATGCCTATTGATTGGTCAAAATCTAAATATAGTAAAAAACATAGAAAATTTTTGAGCAAAAAGCCTGAAAATATGAAGTTTTTTACTCTATGTGATGGTGCTGCTCGTTCAGGAAAAACTCTGTCTATTATCTACAAAATTCCTCAAATGTTTGCTTATATCGGTAACGATTATTTAAAAGTTTTTTCCGGTTTTTCTAAAAATACAGTCAGAAATAACGTCCTTACAGAACTTTTGCCATATTTAAAAAATTACCATAGTGCTGACTATAAATATAATTTTCAAACAGGCGAATTAGATATTAAACTTTGGGGTAAAACTTATAATTGCCTTGTTACAGGTGGTGGAAAATCAGATAGTGATGCATCAATTCAGGGCTCTACCTGGGATTTTTGGTATGCTAATGAACTTCCTAAACACCATTACTCTTTTTATAATATGGCTATAAGCAGACTAACTCCTGAAAATGCAAGAATTATCGCCGACAGTAATCCCGAAAGCCCTAACCATTGGCTTTATACCGAAAAAATAAAACCTTTCCTTGATGGAAATTTGGAAGTTAAAAGTATTTTTGACTACTTCCATTTTACTATGAATGATAATGCAAACCTCTCAAAAACCTTTATCGAAAATCAAAAAAAATTGTATAAAGGTGTTTTTGAAGCTCGCAAAATAAAAGGATTGTGGACTATTGCAGAAGGTTTGGTTTATGATACTTTCTCTGAAACAAAACATACTTGCTTAAATTCAGAAATAATTCAAAAAATAAAAAATAATGAGTTTATTGAATATTTTCTCGGGTTGGATTGGGGATGGAATCACCCTTTGTCTTGTGGGCTGTATGCATTTTCTAAAAATAAAATTTATTATAAAATTGATGAATTATATGGCTCAAAGCTTAATGAAAATGATGTTATTCGCTGGATTAATCAAAAACAGCAAGAATATGGTCGATACTTTCGTTTTTTAAATGCAGATAATGCCAGACCGGAACAAAATCATAAACTTCGTCAGGCTCTCCCTAATATGATTATCTATGAAGAAAAACCTCGTTTACAAGATAGCATAAGCATTTTACGCAGTTTAATTAATTATGATTACTTGATTATTAATTCTGAAAGATGTCTAAATACAATTAGAGAATTTAAAACCTACAGATACCCTCAAGATGATGAATTTTCTAATTTTCCTGATGATACTCCTATTAAGGAAAATGATGATACAATGGACGAAACAAGATATGCCATTACTTTTTACGAAACAAGATTTGCAAACAGAAAATATA
>JAFQYI010000013.1 GCA_017406505.1 bacterium | reverse complement strand
TTTGATTTCTTATTTTTTCATTAGATAGCAATAATGCTTTTAAGTATAAAAGTAAATCATCATAATCCAACATTGAGCGTTGCTTTTTATATTTCTGATATTCATTCGCAATTTCAATTATTTTGTCTGTACAATGATGAAATTGTGGAAATTCTTTCTCTATTATTTCTGCTATATTAATACTCTTATTGATTGTTTTGGAATATATATCTAATATCGTACCTTTTTTAGGAAAACGTTTTTCTTTCTTATCAATAACTTTTCCTCTTATATGGTTAATAATGTCTTCTGCATCACTCCTGTCCATTACTGTAAATGAATTTTTTAAATCTGCATATTCTGCATATCTCCTTAATATCATATTAGCAAAAGAATGAAACGTTCCTCCTGTAATTTTTTTTAATCCTGTTGATAATACTGTTTCTACTCTCGATATCATTTCTTTCGCTGCTCTGCGTGTAAAAGTTAGCAACAATATGTTTTCAGGATTTACACCATCTTCTATAAGTCGGGCTACTCTATATGTTAAGGTTCTCGTCTTGCCTGAACCTGCTCCTGCTATTATTAAAAGTGGCCCATCTTGATGAAATACAGCTTCTTGCTGCTCCTTATTTAATAAATTGTTATAATCAATCTTATATTCTTTTTCTTTTCGCTCTATTTTTCTTAATTTGTATTTTTTGAAAATTATATTATTATCCATGATTATATATATAAATTATACTTTTATCTATCATTAATTATATTCCACTATTAGGAAAAAATAAATGAATTAATATTCCACTCACTCCTCCTATCAAAAAATAATATAATGGATTCTTTTTAAATTTATAACTAATAATAAATAATGTTGTCAATAATAATAAACTATATATGTCTGTAATATAATCTTTGCAAAATTTTATTCCAACGACTGTTAATAAGCCACAACCTGTCGGTTTTAATATATCAAGAATAGCTTTTATATAAAAATTATCTTTTAGTTTAATCATTATTTTAGATATTACTATTACTATGATATATGATGGTATTACCAAGCTTATTGATGCTAAAATTGCTCCTGATACTCCTATTGTTTTATATCCGGCAAATGTTGCCATATTTATTCCAACGGGACCAGGCGTTAATATTGATATTGCTATCATATCCGATAATTGCTGCGTTGTATACCACCCATAGTCATTTATTAGTTGGTATAAAAAGGGTATTGTTGCATATCCTCCTCCTAATGATAATATTCCAATTTTGAAAAATTCTATGAATAATAATATGTATATCTTCATAAGTTTTCTCGCTGTTTTTTTATAATTTTATAAAACATTCCTATAAATAATGTTATAAAAATAATTTTGGCAGGTGAAAGACTAAAACTTAATGATAAAATTATAGTAATTACGTATATCAAAAATGAAAAAATATCGCTTATTGAATTTCTCCAGATTTCTTTAATTGATAAATATATTAAAATTATAACCGATATACTTGCTCCCCAAAATATGCTCTGTATGAATGAAATTTGTAATAATTTGTTTAATATTATTGCTATACCTATTATAGATATAATTGGTGTTGTTATTATTCCTAAAATTGCTGCTGCTGCACCCTTTGCTCCATTTAATTTGTATCCCGTAAATGCTGATATATTTGCTGCAATAATTCCGGGTATACTTTGACTCAACGCATAATATTCCGATAAATCTCTATCTGTTATCCATTTCCTTTTATCTATAATATTTCTCTTCATTAATGGAATAATTACATATCCTCCTCCAAGTAATTGAATACCTATTTGCAAAAATTCAATATAAATATCCTTTAATGAAATTTTCATATATCAATATAGCTCTCTGGTTTGTATTATATATTAATTCTTATTGCTCTTTATTACTGCTTTCTACTTCAATATTATATTTATCGCATAATCTTAAATATGCCCTATAATTAAATTCTCCACCTAATAAAATTATCATTGATGTGTAATATAACCAAACCATCATAATGATAAATGCACCTATCGTTCCAAATACTCTATTATAGGTGTTTAAATTTTCTAAATATAACGAAAATGACCACGAACCAATTAACCAAAATACACAGAAAAACATCGTTCCTACCATGGCTGCCTTTCGCTTTATATGTACAGGTGCCTTTATATCAGGCAATATATAATAACTAAAATAACTGGTTAAATATAAAACCAAAAATGATAACGGCCATCTTAGTACCATTATTACCCAATATGTAATATTAGATATATTAAATATATCCAATGCAATACTCATCATTATCTTACCTAATATAATTAAATTAATTGTTATAAATAACACAAAAACATCTAAAAAAACCATTGCCACTGATAATAGCCTTGTATATATAAAAGGACGGGTTTCCTCTGTCATAAAAGCTCTATTTAAGCCTTTCATTACTGCTGCTACAGCATTTGAGGAAAGTACAATTGTAACAATAAAACAAATAATTGCCATCATTCCACCATGTTTAAATACTGTTACTTGCTCTAATGTATTTATAGTTAGCCTCGACACATCACTGGGTGCTACTTGTGTTAATGCTGTTAATATATGTATACTGAAAGACTTTCTTCCTAACCACGAAAATACTGATATCAAAAATAATAAAAATGGAAAAAATCCTAAAATGAACATAAAAGCCATTTCGGCTGCCATACCCGGAAAATCTGCTTTTATCATTTTATTGATAACACTTTCGATATATTTTATTACTGGATTATTTCGAAAATTCATAAACATATTCTATTTCTTCCAGTATTTTATTCAATGCAATAGTATAATTTTTCTTTATTGTACATCCTGCTGCTTTTGTATGACCTCCACCATTGAATTTTGAGGCTATTTGTGTTACATCAACATTTTCACTTCTAAAACTCACTTTTGAATAACCATCTTCGGTTTCTTTTATTAAAAATGCTAAATCTACTGTGTCTACCTGACGTAATAATTCTACAATCCCATCTGTATGTTCATTTAATGCCTTTGCATTTCTCATATCATCCAATGTAATTATTGTATATATTACTTTTCCATTGTATAGTATTTTTGATTTATTGATTGCCAATGCTCTCAATTTTAACATTTCTAATGGTTTTGATTCATAACATTGTTTATATATTTCACTTGGATTTATATCATATCTGAGTAGTTCTGCTACAGCTTTAAATGTTTTTGTTTTGGTGTTTTCAAATTTAAAACCTCCTGTATCTGTTAAAATCGCTGTATATAGTGCTTCTGCTATTTCTTTATCTATCTGCCATTTACTGTTTTTGGCAAAATAATATAGAACTTCTCCTGTAGAACTTAGTTCCGGTAATATATAATTGTATTTTCCATATCCTTTATTCGTTTTATGATGGTCAAAAACTATTGTTTCTTCCGCTTTATCAAAAAATGTTATTGCATTTGTTAATCTATCATATGCTGCACAATCTACTGCTATTACTAAATCAAATATTTGGTTACAGATATCATTTTCTATCTTAAAATCTTCTGCTTTTGGTAAAAATTTATAGACTTCAGGAACTTTTGACTGAATAAATAATGTAACATATTTGTTATATTCTTTTTCAATAAATAATTTCATAGCAATTGCCGAACCAATACAATCTCCATCCGGATTTATATGTGGAATTATCAGTATGTTCTTTGCATTATTTATTGCGTTAATGATTTTATTTATACTACTATTCATTTTTTCCCTTTAGTGTTATTTTTATGTATAGTAACATAAAAGGGTTTGATAGTGAATATTTTCTTATTTATTTCTACTTTTGTTTCAATATATCTTATAACATATTTTTGTGAATTATTTACTAATGCAATTGAGCATTTTGGCAATTACTTTAAAATTCAAGATGGAGCTTTAGGCAGTATTTTCGCTGCTGTTGGTACTGCTTTTCCTGAAACAGTTTTGCCTCTTATTGCTATTTTTGGAGCTTATTTATCGCATTCAAATGTTAATCTCGGGCAAGAAATCGGCAAGGGAGCTATCTTAGGCTCACCATTTATGTTGTCTTCTCTGGCTCTTTTTTTGGTTGCTTCTTGGATATTTATTTTATCTCTTCGCAATAAAAGAGATTCTTATATTCATATTGATGTTAAACTTTTTCATCGGGATTTATTATTTTTTATTATCGCATACTCTTTAGCTTTTATTACTT
>JAFQYI010000170.1 GCA_017406505.1 bacterium | reverse complement strand
TCCATATACAGAAGATGTTTATCCGTTTATAACAGATGGGTTTTGTAATACACATTTCTATACTCAAGAAGTACTTGATTTATGTGAATATATATTGATACTTAAAAGTATTGGAATTAGTGAATTTATAATAGATTTATCTGCTTTTGATATTGATGAAAACTAGTATTAAATATATATAAAATGTTGAAAAGTAGCCAATATTTAGAAAATTTGCTAAAATAATCTTAGAGGGAGTACATAATGACCGTATTGGAATTAAATCAAAGTTCACTAGAATCATTGGCTAAATCAGTTTTAGACATAGAAGCGAATTCTATTTTAAAATTAAAAGAAAGAATAAATGAAAATATTAGCCAAGCAGTAGATACAATTATTAACAGTAAAGGAAGAGTAATTGTTACAGGAATGGGTAAGTCAGGGCATATAGGTAAAAAAATTGCTGCAACATTATCTTCAACAGGAACACCGGCTTATTTTCTTCATCCTGCAGAAAGTACACATGGAGATTCCGGAATAATAACGAGGCAAGATGTTGTTATAGCACTTTCTAACAGTGGGGAAACGAGTGAATTACTTAATCTTTTACCTTTAATAAAGAGATTTGAAGTCCCTCTAATAGCTTTGACAGGAAAAATTCATTCGACTCTTGCAAACAGAGCTGATATAGTTTTTGATGTTTCTGTAGAAAGGGAAGCTTGTCCTTTAGGAAAAGCTCCGACTGCAAGTACTACAGCAGCTCTTGCAATGGGTGATGCTATAGCAATATGTTTATTAAAACAAAGAGGTTTTTCGGCAGAAGATTTTTTAATGTTTCACCCATCAGGTTCTCTTGGTAAGGGAGTTCTTTATACGGTTGGAGATTTAATGATAAAAGGTGAAGAACTGCCTGTTGCAAATGAAAATATATTGTTTGTTGATGCAATTAACATTATTACTGAAAAAAAATTAGGCTGCGTTATTTTAACCGATGATACAGGTAAGATGACCGGAGTTGTAACTGATGGTGATATTAGAAGAATTATAATGAAACACACAAAATTGGATAATTTAGTTACAAAAGTTGTAATGACTCAAAATCCGAAAACGGTTTCCGAAAATGCTTTAGCCGTAAAAGCACTAGCATTAATGGAAAAACATTCAATAACAAGTGTTGCCGTTTGCGATAAAAATAAATATCCAATAGGAATTATTCATATCCATAATTTATTAAAAGCAGGAGTTGCATAGATGAAGATAGATGAATTAAATAAAGTCGCATCTAAAATTAAAGCTGCTATTTTTGATGTAGATGGTGTAATGACTGATGGCAGTATGATTTTGGATCAAGATGGAAAAGAATACAAAGTGTTTAATGCAAAAGACGGTCAAGGTTTGGTGATGCTAAACAAAGCCGGAATAAAGACAATTGTTATCACAGCAAAGCAATCGTTTATGGTTCAAAAAAGATGTGAACTGTTAGGTTTTACAAGAATATATCAAGGACAAAAGAATAAAGAACATGCTCTTGATGAAATAATTGATGACTTTGAACTTAAATTTGATGAAGTTTCGTATATGGGAGATGATTTACCTGATTTAGGAGTTTTAAGGAAAGTTGGTTTGCCTTGTTGTCCGAAAGATGCAGTACCTGAGGTTATTAAAGCTTCCAGATTTATTTCATCTAAAGATGGAGGACGAGGTGCCGTAAGAGAGCTTTGCGATTTGATTTTAAAAAATATGTCTTAAAAAAATGTTACAAATTTGGAAAATCCTGTAGAGGTGTACATTTTACACTTATATACTTATATATTATTATTGATTCAAACGCAAAAAATCTTAAAGACATGTGTTAAAATTAATCAGTTATGTAAAAGTTGAAAGGAATATATAAATTGGAAATTCAAAATAATATAAATATAAGAAGAGTTGAAAATCAAAATATTTATAAAGCTAACAAAGCTGTAGATAATACTCCTGTTCAAAATACAGAAGATAACTCAGAAAAAGTGATGGCAGGGTTAAATTCATTAGCAAGTATAAATAAAGTTGCAATAAATACACCACAGCCTAAAAAAGAAGAATTTTCTTTAAATCTTTCAACAGAAGAACTTACAAAAAGAACCGATCCTGATGTTTTAGTTACAACAACAATGTTAAAACCTGGAGCAGAACAATATGAAAAGCTTGAAGATGGAGATAAAGAAACATTAAAACATCTTGTAAAGGCAGGAAAAATTTTAGAGAATATCCATCTTAAATTAGATAATACAAATAATATACCATTCAAGAATTATTTAGAAGAGAAAACAGCAGAAGGTGATAAAGATGCAGAAATGTCTTTAAAACTTTTTAATGCTCAAAAAGGTATGAATGCTATTGATACAGAGTCAAATATGGTAGAGCTTGCAAAAGGTATGCCTGAACCGGAAGGAAAAGGTTTTTATCCTCAAGATTTAGGAAAAGAAGAATTTCATAATATATTAATAAATATGCTTGAAAATGGTGAAAACGAAGAAG
>JAFQYI010000169.1 GCA_017406505.1 bacterium | reverse complement strand
GAATTTTTGAGGCATGTTGAAAGATGTCGTTTTTTAGTCCATCTTGTTGATTTAACAGCAGAAAATCCTATCCAAAATTTTTTAACAATAAATGAAGAACTTGCAAAACATGATGCAAGACTTGCAGCTACTTATCAAGTAGTTGTTTTAAATAAAATTGACGCTGTTGATGCCGATTTTGTTGAAAAAATTAAAAATGATTTTAAAAAATATGCTGATGATATATTTCAAATTTCTGCTGCTACTAAAGAAAATTTACAGGACTTTTTAAATTTTATTTATAAAAAAGTAGATGAAATTGAAAAACCTGATATAAAAATTGAAACTTATGAAGATATTGGTGCTTTTGACAATGATGACAGTGCTTTTGCTGTTTATAAAACCGGAAAAAATGAATTTTCTGTTGAAGGTGGAAAACTTTTTAGACTTGCAAATGTTACTGATTCGCAAAATTTAGAACAAATAAATCGTTTTCAACATATAATATCTGATATGGGTGTCTTTGAAGCATTAAAACAAGCTGGTATTAAAGATGGCGACGAAGTAAAAATCGGACATATTATTTTTGATTATTACAATTAACAGAGGAATTATGAAAAAATTTTTTATTAATTTATTTTTAACAACTATTATAATCTTGAACTGTACACTTTTTGTCTATTCAAATGAAAATAGCAAAATCAATTTTTTAGGCAATAATTATAATCTGATATTTAGCTCTAAAGGAAAAAGTAATGGCTATTTCAATGAATATATACAAAATGGACAAACTCTTTCAGCTTGGAATGATTTAATTATTGTTCATCATTTTCCAAATGCTAAAGATTCTCTTACTGAAGCTAAAAAAATTGCAGGATTTATAACTGCTATATACGCAAAACAAAATAAAAAAGCTCCTGTCGTTATTTCTTATAATGATAAGAAAAATGAAGCAATTGTAGATTATATTCTTCCAATTAAAGATAAGAAAACTAAAAAATTAAAATGCTTAGAATTTAATGTATTCAAATATCAAAAATATTCTTATGGAAAAGGTGTTATAGCTTTTCAATATTCTAAAAGATTTTATCCTTCTGAAATAAAAGAAGAAAAAATTTTTCAAGAAAATTTAAAAATTTTGAGAAATAAATCATTAAATTCAATGACTCAAATTGTTATCCCTAATATTATTGCAAAGGATATCCGATGATTATCAATAATTTTTTTGAACATCAGATTGCATATCTTTTAATCTTACAAAATTTTAGAGAATTCTCAAATGGCATTTTTGATAAGTTTTTTATAAGTATAACAGAGCTTGGGGAAATAACAATACCATTAATCATTGTATCCTGGATATATTGGTGTAATAACACTAAATATGGAATGTTCATTTTATGGAATTGGGGCTTAGGTTTTATAGTTAATGAATTTTTGAAAAATACTGCTTGTATATATAGACCCTGGATATTAGACAATAGAATTCACCCTGTACCACAGGCTTTAAATATGTCAGGAGGTTATTCTTTTCCAAGTGGACATACCCAAAATGCAGTAAGTATTTTTGGTGGTATAGCTGTAAGTTTTCATAAAAAATTTTTAACTATCTTAATGATATTTTTAATTTTATTAATAGCTTTTTCCCGAAATTATTTAGGTGTACATACACCACAAGATGTTGTCGTTTCTTTAATAACAGGCTGTTTTATACTGTATTTTTTAAAAAAAATAGAAAAGTGGGCAGAATATACTAAAAATGCAGATATTATTATATTATCTGTTGTTTATTTGTTTTCATTATTTTTAGTATTATTCGAACATTTTAAATCTTACCCTATGGATTATGTTAATGGACAACTTCTTGTCAATCCTGATTTAATGAGATTATATACCTTCCCCAAAATAGGTATTATTCTCGGAATTTTTACAGGTTGGTTTTTAAATAATAGATTTTTAAAATTTGATGGAAGTATTGGTAATTCAAATGAGAAATTACTTAGATTTCTATTCGGAACAATCATACTATCAATAATTTTTACAAAAGGAACAGACTTTTTTATGTTATTGATGGCTAAGAAATATGCAATGTTTTTTTCTGCATTTTTATCTATGTTATTTTTAACATTTTTGTATCCATTATGTATCAATTATATTGAGTTAAATAAAAAATCTCTACAAAAAGAAAGTGTTAAACAATAGTCTAACACTTATGATATATTATAGAAATTATCTTTTACAATAGTATTTTTATAATTTGTCAGGAGAAGCTATTTTGCCTAAAATAGCACTAGCTGCTGCAACTGCAGGTGATGCTAAATAAACTTCACTGTCTACATGCCCCATTCTTCCAACAAAATTTCTATTTGTTGTAGATATTGCTCTTTCTCCAGCTGCTAAAATTCCGGCATGACCTCCTAAACAAGGTCCACAAGTAGGTGTTGATACAGCACCACCTGCTTTAACTATTGTTTGAACATATCCTTTTTCAATTGCTTCCAAATAAATTTGCTGCGTTCCGGGAAAAACTATTAATCTAACATTGTCATTAACTTTTCTTCCTTCTAAAATTTCTGCTGCAATTTTTAAATCAGAAAGTCTGCCATTTGTACAACTACCAATTACTGATTGATTAATTTCTATTTCTCCAACTTGTGAAATTGGTTTTGTATTTTCCGGCAAATGAGGAAATGCCACAGTTGGTTCTATATCTGCAACATCATATTTTATAGTTCGTACATATTCGGCATCTTCATCACTGGTATAAATTTTATACGGTCTTATTGAACGACCTTTTAAATATTCTTCTGTTTTTTCGTCAGCTGCTATGATTCCGGTTTTAGCTCCTGCCTCTATTGCCATATTGCAGAATGTAAATCTTCCGTCCATATCCATTTCTTTAATTACATTACCACCAACTTCTAAAACTTGATATAATGCACCATCAACACCAATATCTCCAATTAAATGAAGTACCAAATCTTTTGCACTAACCCATTTGTTTAATTTTCCGTTAAATTCAACCTTGATAGTTTCAGGAACCTTGAACCATGTTTCTCCTGATGCCATGCCACAAGCTAAATCTGTTGAACCAACTCCTGTTGCAAAGGCTCCCAGTGCCCCATAAGTACAAGTATGAGAATCTGCTCCGATAATTAAATCACCTGCAGTTACAATACCTTTTTCAGGTAAAAGAGCATGTTCAATCCCCATTCTTCCAACCTCAAAAAAGTTAGTAAGTTCTTGTTCCTTTGCAAATTCTCTTAACATTTTAACTTGTTCTGCAGATTTAATATCTTTATTGGGAACAAAATGATCAGGAACAAATACACATCTTGTTTTATCAAAAACTTTTTGTGCCCCAATTTTCTTAAATTCACGAACTGCAACCGGTCCTGTAATATCGTTCGCTAATGTTATATCTAATTTAGCTGTTATAAGCTGTCCGGGCTTTACTTCATCTAATCCGGCATGAGCTGCCAATATTTTTTCTGCTATATTCATTGGTCTGGTCATATATTCTCCCTTTTAATCTGTAATCTTGAAATAAATATATTATAAAAATTTTCTTTTTTCAATTTTAAACATGTGCTACAATTATTTATTTAAAAGTTTTTCTGCCAGAGGTGCTACTGTTCGACCATTTAAT
>JAFQYI010000168.1 GCA_017406505.1 bacterium | reverse complement strand
TTGGAATGCAAAACTAGATGAAGCAGATATCAATAAAGATTCTAAACCAGAAATCAATGAGTCAGACTTTGATATAAATTCCATTGACTTAGATTGGGGAAATAGATTACTGGATAAAGCAAATTCAATGGAATATGTTACTGTTGATGCAAAAGAAACAGATTTTGATAATCTATTTAATATTAAAAATAAAAAATTTTTATGATTAATACATTTCTTGAATATACTAATTGTTTTATAAAATTTTTAACTAATCAAATATAGGTATTATATTTTTTTAATTAACACTACATAATAAAAACATAAATAAATGTTAAAAATCTGAAAATTATTTTAAAATTTTATACAATATAAAAATAAACATGTTTAATAGAGGATAAAATTTGAAAATAGCAATATACCCTGGTAGTTTTGATCCTGTAACAAAAGGACATTTGGACGTATTAAAACGTGCTGCAGGCATGTTTGATAAAGTTATTATTGCTGTATTGAAAAATAGTGCAAAACGTTCTTTTCTCCCTATTGAGGATCGACTCAAACTGATTCAACTTTCATGTGATTATGATAATCTTGAAAATGTAGAAGTTGATTTTTTTCAAGGTTTGACCATAGATTATGCTCGACAAAAAGGAGCAAATGTATTAATAAGAGGTTTAAGAGCTGTTTCGGATTTTGAATATGAAATGCAGCTTTCTCAAACGAATAATGCTCTTGCTCCTGATATTAACACTGTTTTTTTAATTACAAAACCAAAGTATAATTTTATATCTTCTAGCACAGTTAAAGAAGTCGCTTTAATGGGTGGGGATATATCTAAATTTGTTTCACCCCCAGTTGCAAAGTATTTAAAAGAAAAAATTAACAAGGAATAATAATATGGCACAATTACAATTAAAAAATCTTCTTGGAAAACTAAATGGTTTGCTTGAAAAAAGTAACTGTTTTTTTGGTTTTACACTTATAAAAAAAATAGAAATAAAATCTCTTATTGATGAAATTGCAAACTGTATTCCTGCTGATATTAAAGAAGCAGAGTTAATAATTTCCAAAAGAGATGAAATTATAAAAGAAGCACAAAATAGAGCTGAAAGAATTATTCAAGATGCAAAAAATGAACAATCGAGATTAATAAATGATAATGAAATTGTTAGAAGAGCACAAGATGCTGTATCTGAACAAAAACAACAAGTTGAACAATATTGTGATAATTTACAAAACACAGCGATAAAAAATGCAGAAGACATAAGAACACAAGCAATAAGACAGGCAGCAAACATACAAGAAGGTGCACAAGATTATGCTGCAAAAGTTTTTGATAATATAGATTCTAGTCTTTCTCAAACATTAAATAATGTTCAAGAGTTAATAGAGAATGTTCGTGTCTGCAAAAAAGTTTTAAATGAACAAAGATTAAATCAACAAGCAGATAATCAAACTATATCAGATAATTAATACCTTTAAAATTTTAATTATTACATAATTATTGATGGTGAAAAATGACTAAAAAATATAAATGTGACTATATGGACAGTGGTATCAATTTTGAAAGAAACGGAATTTATGTATGTTGTAAAACAGCACATAAGGGTAAGGGTTGGCTGCTTCTTTCTGATAGTTATGAAAATCTTGATTGGGATAAAATTTTTGAATTAAAAAAGAATTGGCAAAAACAAATAGCATCCGGCAATCCTCCTGAAAAATGTATTGGGTGTTCTGAAATTGTTGAAACAGATGAATTAGTTGAAGATATGTCATTATATTATGTGGATGTGAATTCTTTTTGTACATGTAACAGTAAATGTCTATACTGCGACTGTTGGCATTTTGATAGTTTTAAAGAAACTTCATTATATCCTGCTTTTTTAAAACTTTTTGAAAAAAAACTTTTAAAACATGATAAATACGGATATATACAGTTCGCAGGAGGCGAACCTGCATTAATGATTGATTTTGAAAAAATTGTTGATTTATGTATTCAAAATGGAATTGAAAGATACATTGTAAATTCCAATGGGATAAAATATTCAAAAGGAATAGAAAAATTATTAATAAATACAAAGACTAACCTTTGTGTTTCCTTAGATTCCGGTTGTGCTGAAACTTATGAAAAAATAAAAAATGTACCTTGTTTTGATAAGGTTATTAATAATTTGAAAAAATATATTAATACCCAAAATAAAGATAAAAGTTGTATTTGGTCAAAATATATTATTATTCCTGGTGTCAATGATAATGAAGAAGAACTCAAAAAATGGTTTAATTTATCATTAAATATCGGAATAAGATCTATTGCTTTAGATATTGAAAGAGAATGGTTTAAAAATCATAACAGACAAATTTTACCAGAACATGAAAATATGATAAATATTATTCAAATAGCTTGTAGAGAAAATAATATTAAATTTGAATTTTATGAATCCCTAAAATGTTTTTATGGAATTAGATAATTACAAGATTTGTTGAATAATAATAAGATTAGCATTATAATTATTATAATAAAGAATTGATAATAGCAAAAATAGCAAACATGGAAAATACAACTATGGATGAAACAGAATCAAAACAAATAAATGATAATTCAGATATGATTGAAAATGAAAAGCAACAAAGCAAAAATGTCTATGTGAGTTGTGAACTTATTGAACATGGTTTTATGGTTGATAATTCAAATGGAGTAAGGGTCTGTTCTATAATAAATAAAGAATATGGAGGAAGACCTGTTATATTTGAAAATTATACAGGAGAAATTATTGATAAAGAAAAATTTTTTGCAATAAAAAGAAATCATAGAGAAAAGATGAAAAGTGGAATTCCTCCTTTTGAATGTACAGATTGTCCAATGTTAATAGAAAAAGAATGGGATGATAATGATTACATAGACAATCTTTTATTCGCCCATTGGGTAGATTGTAATTCTCGTTGTATATATTGTGGTGCAACAACAGAAGAATTTGTACGAGAAAATTACAAATATTATGATTTTACGCCGGCAATTGAAGAAATGATTAAAAATGGAAGCTTAATAAAATCGGCAAAAATAGATTTTGCAGGTGGAGAGCCGACTGTATATCCTGAATTTGAAAGATTATTGAGTGTATTCCTTAGAGAAGGTTTTAGTAATATTTATGTAAATACTTCAGGAATAAAATATTCTCAGTCTATAACAAGAGCTTTAAAAAATAATCAAATAACATTAACTATATCTATTGATGCTGGAACAAAAAAAATGCATAAAAAAGTGAAATGTGTATCATCTTTTGATAAAGTATGGGCAAATATCTATAAATATTCAAAGGCTCAACAGGAAGCAAATTCAAAAGAAAAAATATGCCTAAAATATGTATTTGTGCCAAAAGTAAATGTTCAAAAAAGAGAAATCGATATTTTCTTTAAGAATGTAATAAAAGCGAATGTTGATTATGTGGCTCTTTCATTGGATATGCTATGGTGGGAAAAACATAAATATGATAATAATGAAAAGCTAATTAAAATGGCTAATTATTTTATAGAACAATCTAAAGAAAAGAATTTAAAATTAACAATTTATCCATGGGCAAGATGGTTATTGGAATCAGGTATCTCATAAAAATATTTTCAGGTGAATTATGAATAAAATATATAATTGTAATTTATTAAATTCTGGTCTACATTTTACTCCGGACAATTTGAGATTTTGTTGTGCTCCTGCATATTGGGGACCTAATATTGATTCGAAAAATCCAGGGGAAAAAGATGTATTTCTTGCACTTATGAACAAAAGAACAAATGCAATACAACAAATGAGAAATCATATTGCTCCTGATGGTTGTCTTGGGTGTATATATTTAAAAGAATATGATTTAGATTCTTCTAATACGCCAAAAAATATTATAGAAATACAAAGTGATAAACCTAAAATATCAAATATTGTTATAAATCATTATAAGCAATGTGATTGCCATTGTATATACTGTACACAGTCTAATTACTTAAAAAAGATAGTTACAATACCTCAAAAAAGTGATTATTATGACCTTTATCCCATTATTAAAAGTTTTTATAATGAAGATTTAATAGATACACAAAATTTACGAGTGGAATTTCAAGGTGGTAGTCTTGCTATTTTAGAAGAATTTCATGATTTAGTTGATATATTTTTGCAACATGGAATTAAAGAAATTCAATTTTTTACAAATGGAATAAAATATTTACCAGAAATTGTTGAAGCATCAAATCAAGCTCATGTTGATATTATATGCTCCTTGGATTCTGGAACAAGAGAAACTTTTAAACGAATTAAGATTGTTGATAAATTTAATGATGTTATAAATAATTTAAAAAAATATCGTAAAAAATCTAAAAATCTTCAAATATTTTCGAAATATATTTTATTAGAAGGTATTAATGACAATATTGAAGAACTTTCGAAATACCTTGAGGCAAGTGAAAATTTTGGAGCTGACATAGCTCAACTTGATATGGATTTTAAAAAAGTGATGATTAATAAGGGTGTTCATTATGATGTACCTAAACACTTTTATAAATTATATGATTTTTTCAAAGAACAATGTTCCAAAATGAAAATTAGACCGTTTATATGGGAATATATTCAAAAAGTTCTTGATAAAGGCTATTTTGAATAAAATTAATTTAAAAATACATTAAAACACAAACTTGATAGACTATTTGCCAATCGATAAATTTGATAAATAAGATTTTGTATTATTACATAAATATATTAAAAATAATATTTAGAA
>JAFQYI010000167.1 GCA_017406505.1 bacterium | reverse complement strand
TAAGTTTTTACACAAAAGGTTAATTTTTAAAATTATTTTTCTTCAAACAAATTCATAGCAGCAACTCTGGCTGTAGACCAACAATTTTGAAGATTAAATCCACCTGTAAATCCATCAACATTTATCATTTCACCTGCAAAATACAAATTAGGAACTATTTTTGATTCCATTGTGGCAGCATTTATCTCATTGGTATCAACGCCACCTGCCGTAACAATCCCTGTACCAATGACCTTTGAAGTAATATGTAATGTAAATTCAGTTAAATTTTTTAAAATAATCTCTTTTTCTTTTTTAGTCATTTGGGCAATTTGTTTCAAAGGTTCTATATTGTTGTCTTTTAAAATCAAATCTAATAAATTTTTAGGACAAAAATCCCCAAAAGCATTTTTTATAGCTGTTTTAGCATTGTTTGTTTTAAACTCTTCTACATAATTTTCTAAATATTGAATACTTTGTTTTGCAATATTTATTTTTAATTCTAACGGATTTTTATCAGAGTAGTCTTCATAAGCACATATAGAAGAAATTTTAAAAATAACCGGTCCTGAAATAGAATTTCTTGTAAATAGCATATCTCCTGAAATATTTAACAATTTTTTATTTTCAAAAAAGACTTTTACCCAAACATCTTTTAAAGATAAACCCGAAAGATTGTAATATTGAGTTTCTTTTATTTCCAAAGGAGCGAGAGTAAAGGTTGGAGTAATTATTTTATGCCCCAATTTTCTTGCTAATTTAAAATTTTTACCACCTGTTGCAAGGATTAATTTTTTAAATTCATAATCATCATTTTGAGTAGAAACAACAAAATTTTCACCATTATGATAAATATGATTAACTCTTTCTTTTTTAAAGTTTATACCTAATAATTTTGCTCTTTTTAATAAAATTTCAGAAGTAACTTTTGCACTATCTGAAATTGGAAAGATTCTATTATCATTTTGGACATAAGATTTAATACCAATATTTTCAAAATAATCAACGGTATCGTTCATATTAAACCGGCTTAAAACAGATAATAAAAATTTAGAACCTCTGGGATAATATCCTGCGAAAGTTCTAATATCAGTTTCAAAATAAGAAAAATTGCATCTTCCACCACCTGTAGGCAGTAAAGTTTTTAGAGGTTCTTGCCAATCAAAAACAGTGATTTGAGCATTATAAAAATCACAAACAGACAATGCCGCAAAAACACCGGCAGGACCTGCACCGATAATTCCGACATTATATAGACTCATTAAAGTTCATCAAACCTCGTTCCGAAAAGTACTATATCTTCGGGATTTTCAATTGCTTCATGTAATTCTAACAATGATTTTTTATATTTTGGGTGAATCAAATCAGGAACTAATTCCAAGAGAGGAACAAGAGCAAATGCTCTTTCGTGCAAATGTTTATGAGGAATAATCAAATCTTCATCTTCATAGATAATATCATCATAAAGAAGAATATCTATATCTATAGTTCTGGAAGACCAATGGATTTCTTTATCTCTATCACGTCCTAAATGTTTTTCTGTTTCCAAGCATAAATTCAGGAGTTCTTTTGGTTTAAGATTAGTATTTACTTCAATGACTGCATTTAAAAACCAACACTGATCTGGTTTACCCCATGGTTCTGTTTCATACAGAGCAGAACTTCTAACTATTGTAACATCACCTGATTCAACGAGCATTTTAGTAGCTTGTTGAACATATCCTACTCTATCACCAATATTTGATCCCAGACATAAATAAGCAATTGCCATATTAATAATACTCCTTTTATAGTTTATTGTATTATATTAATTAATCTTTTACAAGTTTTTTCTTTATAAAAAATTTATGTTATAATGCAAAATGTAAGGAAAATTTGTATGGCAAATATAAACGTCTATACTTTTGACAATTATAAAGAGGCATATAATAAGGTTTTTGCCGGAGTATATAATGATTTTAGGCAAAAGGCTTTTAGTGATTACAAATTTGAGCTTGAGCCTTTAGAATATTCTGATTTTGTTGATTCTATTAATGCCGAACTGGTAAAATGCATTATACTTTTTGAACAAGATATACCAACAGGTTTTTTGACGTATACAACGGTTATTTCAGAGTCATTAGAGCTTAACATAATACATGTTATAGGAAATGAAAATTCTCTGCAAAAGAGATGTCTTTTAATGCAAAAATTTTTAGAAGAAAACACATCTTTAATAGCAAAAAAGGTTGTAACATATCCTGTTTTAGGCAAGCAAGAAGAAATAGTACCAGAACTTTCTACATTTGGTTTTAAAACAGTTAATCAATCTGTTATGCGATTTGATTTTCAGGATTCAGAAGCATTAAAAAAATTGCGAGAAAAACCATTACCAAGATTAAATAATGGATTTGAGACAGTTTCTTGGAATGATAAATATTATAAAGATGTAGTAGGAATAATACATAATGCATTTAAAAAAGTATCAGATTCAAAGTTTGATCCAAGATTCAATAGTATAGAAGGTACGGCAGATATAGTCAAAAAAATAGTAATGGGCACATACGGAGAATTTTTGCAAAAAGAAACAAAAATATTGTTATATAAAAGTAAGCCTGTTGGAGTTTGTTTTGCAAATTTAACAAACAATTCAATAGCAAATGTGCCAATAGTTGCATTAAAAGAAAATTTGAGAGGAAAGTCATACGGAATATATTTATTGAAATCAGTAGTAATAGATGTATATCAAACAGTAATTAATGGAGAAAAGAATTTAACCGAGATAAATGCATCTTGTGATAGTGATTTTATCCCGGCATTTAAAATGTATAAAAATGTAGGTTTTCAAGAATTTTATACTTATAAACAAGCTTATAGAAGCTACAAATAATAAAAGTATGAATTATTGAGAAAGGAAGATATGAAAAATTTGAGTAAAAAAAAATATATACTTTTCTTTATAGTCCTAGTATTATTAATACCTTTTGCTATAGGTATATTCAATTATGTTATGGATCCATATGAATATTGGTTCGGACATTCAAATTATAGTGCATATTTTAAAGAAGAAAATCGTACAATATATTCATTTATAAAAAAATACAAGAATACGAAATATAAATATATTATATGTGGCTCATCTGCGACTAATCACAATATGGATTGGAAAGATTTACGTAATGTCATAAAAGACAAAGATGTTAATTATTTTAAACTAGCTCTAGCTGGTGCATCATTAGCCGATTCTTATGACCTTTTGCAAAATTTTGTTAGTATTCATCCCGAAACAGAATATGTTTTGATATCAACGGATTTTG
>JAFQYI010000166.1 GCA_017406505.1 bacterium | reverse complement strand
GGTTTTTTCGTTTGTCAGCCGGAAGTGTTTGATTATATAAAAGATGGAGATTCAACAATTTTTGAAAGAGCTCCATTAGAAAATCTTGCTAAAGATAAACAACTAAATGCATATAAACACAGAGGTTTTTGGCAACCAATGGATACATTACGTGATAAAAAAGAGCTCACAGAACTTTGGGAAACAGATAGAGCTCCTTGGGCAAAATGGTTAAATAAATAGGAAAACATTATGCTTAAAAATTTTTATAATGGTAAAAGAGTTTTTTTAACAGGTCATACCGGATTTAAAGGCAGTTGGCTTACATTGTGGCTAAAATTAATGGGGGCTGAAGTATTAGGCTACTCTTTAGAACCTAATACTGAACCATCAATGTTTGAAGAACTTAGTATATATAGTCATTGTAGAAATGAATTTGGAAATATTCTTGATTTAAAGAGATTAACTGAAGTAATGAAAAACTTTAAACCAGAGATAGTTTTCCATCTGGCAGCTCAACCAATAGTCAGACTTTCTTATTCTGAGCCTATTTTAACATATCAAACTAATGTTATAGGTTCATTAAATGTATTAGAAGCAGCAAGAAAATGTGATAGTGTTAAATCATTTGTCAATGTAACGACTGATAAATGTTATGAAAATAAAGAAATCTCAAGAGGATATAAAGAAGATGAACCAATGGGTGGATATGATATGTATTCATCGTCTAAAGGCTGTGTTGAAATAATGTCCTCATCATTCAGACGTTCTTTTTTACAAGATGATAACGGATATGCAATGGCTACAGCAAGAGCAGGAAATGTAATTGGTGGTGGTGATTGGGCTGCCGACAGACTTATTCCTGATTGTGTCAGATATATAAATGCAAACAAACAAATTGAAATAAGAAATCCAATTGCCGTAAGACCTTGGCAGCATGTTTTGGAACCATTATCAGGATATTTACTATTAGGACAAAAATTGTTTGAAGAAGGTAAAAAATATGCTGATGGATTTAATTTTGGACCAAATGAAGATAGTGTCTTAAAAGTTGCTGATGTTGCACAAAAAGTTGTAGATTATTATGGCAAAGGAGAAGTAGTAGTTCACAAACGTGATGATTTACACGAAGCTAATCTTCTTATGCTAAATATTGAAAAAGCCGAGGTAGTTTTAGGTTGGAAACCAACGTATTCAGCAGATAATGCAATTAAGAAATCTGTGGAATGGTATAAAAATTTTTATGAAAATGATGATATAGATATGTATGATTATACTATTGAGCAAATATCCGAATATGAGGAAAATATGGTATGGAACAAGAACTTCGTAACAAAGTAATAGAAGCTGCAAAAGAATATTATAAAGAAGTATATGGTAATGAAAGAAAGTTTGATTATATACCGGCATCAGGAAAATTGCTTGATGAAGATGATTTAGCTGGAATGATAAATGCATCTTTGGATATGTGGCTTACAGCCGGAAGATTTAATACTGAATTTGAAAAAAAATTTGCAGAATTTCTTGGAGTAAAATATGCATTATCTACAAATTCAGGTTCCAGTGCTAATTTATTAGCGTTTTCAGCATTAACTTCTCATAAATTAGGAGATAAACAACTAAAAAAAGGTGATGAAGTAATTACTGTAGCAGCAGGATTTCCAACTACAGTAAATCCTATTATACAACAAGGTTTGATACCTGTTTTTGTTGATTGTGAAATTGGAACTTATAATATAGATGCTTTAAAAATTGAAGAGGCAATTACCTCAAAAACAAAAGCAATTTTCTTAGCTCATACATTAGGCAATACTTTTGATTTAGATAAAATATCTGCCTTATGTGAAAAATATAATTTATGGCTGATTGAAGACAGTTGTGATGCATTAGGTGCTGAATTTAACGGTAAAAAGGTAGGAACAATCGGACATATTGGTACATATAGTTTTTATCCGGCACATCATATTACAATGGGCGAAGGTGGTGCTGTTGTTACAAATGATGCAAAATTATATCGTATTATAATGTCTTTTAGAGATTGGGGAAGGGATTGTTGTTGTCCTCCTGGTAAAGACAATGTTTGTGGAAAGAGATTTAACCAACAATTAGGAAACTTACCGTTTGGGTATGATCATAAATATACATATTCTCATTTAGGTTTTAATCTTAAAATTACGGATTGGCAAGCAGCTCTAGGGTGTTCACAGCTTAAAAAACTGCCGTCATTTTTAGAAAAAAGAACTGCTAATGCAGAATATTTAACTAAGAAATTATCAGATTTAACAGATTATATAATTTTACCTAAAATTCACGAAGGCGTAAAACCGTCTTGGTTTGGTTACTTGATTTCTGTAAAACCACATGAAAAATTCAGCAAACAAAAACTTGTTGAGTTTCTTGAAAGTAATGGAGTAGGAACAAGACAGCTATTTGCAGGTAATATTTTAAGACAGCCTGTTATTGTCGAAAATGATATAGATTTAAAAATTGGAAATTCTGATATAATTAACTCTAAAAATTTGACAGAAGAACATTATAAGCTTTTACCGAATACTGATTTTATTATGAACAACACATTTTGGGTAGGAACATTCCCTGCTTTAGGTGAAAAGCAATTGGATAAAACGTCTGAATTAATCCATAAATATTTTAGAGGATAATTTTATGAAGATTTTGCTAACAGGTTCTGGTGGTTTCATAGGTAAAAATTTAAAGTCGTATTTGCAAAACAAATACGAACTTTTGACACCCAGAAGCTATGAACTTGATTTAACAAATGCAAATGACGTAAAAAATTATTTTAGTAAAAATAACATAGATTTTATAATACATTGTGGTTCAACAGGTGGAGCCAGAGGAATTGCTGATAAAGATACAACTATTGAAGATAATCTTGCAATGGTTGATAATATTTTAAAGTTTAAAAAATCAGACAGTCGGGTAATACTCTTTGGTTCAGGAGCAATGTATGATAAATCCAGACCTTTACACAAGGTAAAAGAAGAACAAATAGGGGAAATTATTCCATCTGATTTGTACGGCAAGTCTAAAATGTTGATTTCACAAAAAATTAAAAACAGAGAAGATGTATTGTGTTTAAACATTTTTGCATGTTATGGATATGGAGAAAAAGAAAATCGTTTTCCAAGTTACGCAATTGATTGTGTATTAAATAACAATGACATAGAAATTAATCAAAATGTTATTTTTGATTACCTTTTTGTAGAAGATATGGAAAAAATTATTGAATATTTTATAGAAAATAAACCAAATGATAATATAATCAATATAACCCCAACAGATAGTATTAGTCTTGTTGAAATTTCTGAGATAGTAAACAGTTTTACTGATAAGCCGTCTCAAATTAAAATTAAAAATCCTATAATGAACAATGAGTATACAGGTGATAATACAAAATTAAAAAATAATTTTCCTAAATTAAAATTTACAACAATGCAAGAAGGTCTGAGAAAGTTATATTTGTACAAAAAAGAAAATATTATTTCAAAAGTTTAAAAGTGTGTAAAAATAGTTTATTTGTAATAAAATGAACTTAATTAAATCCGATATAGTTAGGAGATAAAATGAATATATTAGAAAAGAAAATGATAGATACACTAAAAGACATGAAAGAGAATCATCATGTAGTAGGTATCAAAGCAGAATTTGAGGCAGAAGGTACTCGACTTGAGGAAGCATTAAGATTAAAAGAAGTTGTAACAAAAGCAGGTCTTGATTTAACTATAAAAATCGGAGGCTGTGAAGCAATAAAAGATATGTTTGATGCAAGAACAATCGGAGTTAGTAACATAGTTGCACCAATGATTGAAACACCTTATGCCATGAAGAAATATGTTCAAGCAACAAAGTTTGTTTTTCCGGAAGAAGAAAGAAAAGATATAAATTTTTTAATTAACATTGAAACAATAACAGGATTTGAAAATATTGATAAAATTATTGAATCACCGTATTTTTCAGAAGTAGCAGGTTGTGTACTAGGCAGAGTCGATATGACTGGTTCAATGGGATTAACAAGAGAAGATATTAATAGCGACCAAATTTTTAATATAGCTAATACAATGGCTAAAAAAATGTTAAAAATGAACAAAGCTATGATAATAGGTGGAGGTGTTTCAGCTCATTCTTTACCATTTTTCAGAAATCTACCTGAAAAATCTCTAACAAGATTTGAAACCAGAAAAATAATATTTGATGCACAAAAAGCACTTAACGACCCACATGTTGAAAAAGGAATATTAAAAGCAGTAGGTTTTGAATTAATGTGGCTCAGAAATAAAAGAGAATTTTATAAAATGATATTTGAAGAAGATGCACAAAGACTAACAATGCTTGAAGCACGTTATAAAAAATTAATAGAAGAAGCAGGCGGAGCATATGCGTAAAGCTTTAATTACAGGAGCATCAAGAGGTATTGGTAAAACAATAAAAGAACTTTTTGAAAAAAATGGAATTAAAGTTTTTGCTCCAACCAGACAAGAAATGGATTTAAAATTCAATGATAGTATAAAAAAATATATCGACACAATATCAGGTGTCGATATATTAATTAATTGTGCAGGAATTAATGATTTGGCATCAATTGAAGAAATGACAATTGAAAAATTGCAAGAAATGATACAAGTAAATCTTATTTCGCAAACTATGCTTATAAAATATGTAACACCATACATGAAAAAACAAAAATATGGTCGAATAGTAAATTTTGCATCAATTTGGTGCGATTTTTCTAAAGAGAGAAGAATTATGTATTCAATAGCTAAAGCAGGTGTAAAAGGGCTTACAACAGCTACAGGTGTAGAACTTTCAAAATATAATATCCTATGTAATGCAATTGCTCCAGGGTTTATTAATACAGAAATGACATCTCAAAATAATACACCTGAACAAATTAAAGTTCTTGCAGAGGCTCTACCTATTAAAAGAATGGGAGAACCTATAGAAATTGCAGAATTTGTATATTTTCTTGCAAGCGAAAAAAATTCATTTATGACAGGACAAACGGTTTTTGTAGACGGAGGTTTTTCATGCGTGTAGAACCAATAATAATAAAATCTAATATTAAAAACTATACAGCTTATTTTGAAGGAAATGACGAATTTCTAAAAAAATTATCACAACTTGAAAATTCTGTTTTTGTAGTTGATGAAAAGGTCTATAATCTTCATAAGGATGATTGTTTAAAATATATAAATCAAGATAGATTGATTATTTTGCAAATTAGTGAAGAACGTAAAAATATTGATACTGTTTGTGAATTATATGAAAAAATAATGGCTTTTGCACCAAGAAAAAATCTGAATCTTATTTCAATAGGTGGTGGAATTACTCAAGATTTGACAGGATTTGTTGCATCTTCATTATATAGAGGTGTTAATTGGATTTTTGTACCTACAACATTACTAGCTCAAGTAGATAGCTGTATTGGTGCAAAAACTTCTTTAAACTTTAAACATTTTAAAAATCTTGTAGGAACTTTTTATCCTCCAACTGAAATTCATATTTATCCTGAATTTTTAAAGACTTTAACAAGAGAAGATTTCTATTCGGGTGTTGGAGAAATGGCTAAACTTCATATTATGAATGGCGAAGAAGATACAAAAATATTTATTAAATCTTTGCCGTTGATAGATAAACTTGATAGTATAACTCTTTTAGAAAGAACTCAAAATTGTCTTAAAATTAAAAAATCATATATTGAAGATGATGAATTTGATACAGGTAAAAGGAATATGCTTAATTATGGGCACTGTTTCGGACATGCAATTGAAAGTTCAACAAATTTTGCTATTTCTCATGGACAAGCTGTTGTTGTCGGAATGATATTAGCAAATAAAGAAGCTGTTAAACAAGGTATTTTAAGCACTGAAAATGAAGAATTTATTCGAAAAAATGTACTTGAACCCAGCTTGGTAGTTAAAGTTCCAGCAATTAATCCTGAAAAAACAGTTGAAGCAATGGGACAAGATAAGAAAAATTTGGGAAAAGGTCTTGCTCTTGTAATGCTTGCTAATAATTATCAAATGGTTAAAATTACAGATTTACAAAAAGAAGAAGCAATAAGAATTTTGGAAGAAAAGTGGTAAAATGATAAAACTCTCTGACTATATAGCAAAATATTTAAGTGAAAAATATAATGTAACTAACTTTTTTATGGTGTCTGGTGGTGGTGCAATGCACCTTAATGACAGTTTAGGACATGGCATTAAATCATATATAGCAAACCATCACGAACAGGCATGTTCGATTGCTGCTGAAGGTTATGCAAGAGTAAATCAAGAACTTGCCGTAGTAAATGTTACAACAGGTCCAGGTGGCTTAAATTGCTTAAATGGTGTTTTTGGAGAGTGGACAGATAGTGTCCCTGTTTTATATATTTCAGGACAAGTGAAGTACACAACAACGATGGACAGCTGTAAAGAAATTCCACTGCGTCAGCTTGGTGACCAAGAAGTGGATATTATTTCTGTAGTCAAACCTTTGACTAAATATGCTGTAACTGTCTTTGAACCTAATGAAATAAAATATCATCTTGATAAAGCAATATATGAAGCTACATCAGGAAGAATGGGACCGGTTTGGCTTAATATACCAATGAATGTTCAAGGTGCTATAATTGATGAAAATAATTTAATAGAGTTTGATATTCCTAAAAAAATTAAAAATCATCTAGACCTTTTTGAAATTATAAATAAACTACAAAATGCCAAAAGACCATTAATAATAGCGGGACATGGTATAAGACTTGCAAAATGCGAAAAACCATTAAGTAATTTTCTTGAAAAAATTAATGTACCTGTAGTTACAACTTTTAACGGTTTTGACCTTATTGAAGATGAACATCCGAATTATGTAGGAAGAATAGGTACAATAGGTCAAAGAGCAGGAAATTTTGCTCTTCAAAATGCTGATGTAATATTATGCTTAGGAACAAGAAATAACATTAGACAAGTAAGCTATAATTGGGAAAATTTTGCAAAAGATGCTTATAAAATAGTTGTTGATATTGATAAAGCTGAACTTGATAAACCTCTTGTAAAACCGGATATGCCAATAAATATTGATTTAGCTGATTTTATTCCTGAAATGATTAATTATAATATCAATATTCAAGCTCCTCAAGAATGGTTTGAATATTGTAAAAAAATAAAAGAAAAATATTCTTTTGATAATGAAGAAGCTTATAAACAAAAAGAAAACGAACCTATAAATCCATATTATTTTGTCAGAAAATTGACTGAAAATACTAAAGAAAATGATATTTTTGTTATGGCAAATGGTTCAGCTTGCGTATGTACATTTCAAGTTGCAAAAATCAAGAAAAACCAACGATATATTCTTAATTCAGGTAATGCATCTATGGGATTTGATTTGCCTGCAGCTATTGGTGCAAATATTTCAGGTAGAGGAAGAAGAACAATATGTCTTGCCGGTGATGGTTCTGTGATGATGAATTTACAAGAACTTGAAACAATTGCTTTTAATAAATTACCAATAAAAATTTTTATAATCAATAACGCTGGTTATTCTTCAATAAGACAAACTCAAAGAAATTTCTTTAACGGAAGAATGACAGGTTCCGGTGATGATAGTGGTGTTGGTATGCCTGATTTTTCAAAAATTGCTGATGCTTTCGGAATTAAAACTATAAAAATTGATAGTGCAGATAATATTGAATCTAAAATTCAAGAGGTTTTAAATTATAACGGAGCTATAGTTTGTGAAGTTTTAGTAAAAAAAGAGTATGCTTTTTTGCCAAAACTTTCTGCAAGAAAATTAGATGATGGAACTATGATTTCTCCAAGTTTGGAAGATATGTTTCCTTTTCTTGATAGAAATGAATACGATAGTAATATGATAAGCAACAGGATATATTAAATGAAAAATTTCATAAATAAAATTATTCAAAATTTTATAAATTTTTTTACTAAAGAAAGATTAATTGGAATATTACTATTTTGTTGTTTGACCTGCATAGTTGTAATGTTTAATCTTTTACTACCTTCCATTTTAAAGCCTGTAGATTTAACTAAATACAGCTTAAATTCATACACTTTGAGTTTTTTCAACCCATATAAATATATTACATTTATTCAATACGGTGTATCAATAGTTTTTATTGCATTATTTTCTGCTTGTAGTTTTTGGTTATACAAAAAAAATTTAATTGAAAAAATTAAAATTAGAACTATATGTGTTCCTTTTTTTGTTTTATTCACTATTTTTTCAATCTTTGTAAATACAGAAAAAGTTTCCAAAATAATTGCTCTAATCTTTATTTTTATATTATTACTCTTTTCGTGTTTTGATATTGATATCAATAATCGTGTATGTTCTAAAGTTAAAAAAACATCAAATATTATATTTTCTATTTTTAGTTTAGCTGTAATAGTTCAATTCTTTTTTATTTTTTATCCGTTTATATTTGAAAAAATTAAAATACTAAATGAATTTTTTGATATACCGGAAATAACTTTAATCAAAACATCTGCCGGTGGAACATTAGAAATTGATAATATTAATTTCATTAATAAAAACCATATTATGGGCTACCATAATAAATATGATTTAAGAAATCCAAATGTTAAAGATAATATTCCTTGTTTTAGCGTAAATGACAAAGTTGGATTTTTAAGAAATATAAAAATACAATCTTATGATAAAGATATAATGAACATAAATAATAATCTTGATTTTGCTAATGATAGCTACTATTTCAATAGAAATAATCAAATTTGTTTAATAGGTCAAGTTAATGATAAAGATATTGAGAATATTACTCAAAATAGAGATGATATACAAACTCTAAAAAATATACAAAAGAAAATTCATTATGATTTTTTGCAACAAATTAATGACAGAAAAATTTCAAAATTTTTTATACTTGAAAATCCGGTATTATATAAAATTGAAAAAGATTTTACAAAAAATAATGCACACGAAATACATTGGCAAATTTTAAACAGATATTATATTCATCATCAAAATCACTTAATAGCACCGATAAATGAAATTATGACAGGTAAAGATATTAATACCATATTCTTTCAATATGGGAAGTTTAATGCTTTAATAATTTCCAAAATACTTGAAAAAATCGGAGGATTTGATTTTACCAAATATATGCAGGTAACATATTCTTTTTATTAT
>JAFQYI010000165.1 GCA_017406505.1 bacterium | reverse complement strand
TTTAATTTCTATCAATAATAGGTTACAAAATAATGATAAAGTAATAGAATCTGATAGTCAAAAAAAAAATATAAATATTAAAAATGACGACAATCATATCGCAGTAGATAGTGTTAGTAAGTCAAATGATGTTCAAAATGATTATGACTATGATAATGTAGAAACTGATTTAATAAAAAATATTGATGAAGAAAAAAATGAAAATACTTTCGTTGAAGAATCTGTATTAAATACATCAAGCGAAATTGTTGAAATTGATTCTATAGAAGAGTTTGATGAAAAACAAGAAGTAACTAATAATGTTGAAACAATTAATTATGAAGAAAATAGTCAAGATTTTGTGAATAATATTGATGAGGGTGAAAAAGATTTATTAAGTGAACAAAAAAATATAGTTGTTGAAAAAGAACCAATTAATATAGAAACAATCTCTGAAGAAACAGTGGATAGTATTGAAATTGAACAAAATAATAAAATTGATGTAACAACAAGTGAAAAAGATAAAATAAATGCTGAAATAGAATTAAAAGTTGAAAAACAGACTATTGATAAAGACTTAAAAAAGAATAATATTCCCAATCCGGATGAATTAAAGATTTATGAACCTAAAAATCAAGAACAGGAAACAATGGTTGTTTTTAACGAAGGAGAAAGGGTTTTGCATGCAAAATATGGAACCGGAACAATAGAAAAAATTATAAAATACGGAAAAAAGACATTGTGCTCAATCTTGTTTGATAATGTGGGGAGAAGGCTTTTGGATCCCAACATTACAATTATAGAAAAGATATAATTATAGTCCGACAGGGGAATTAATAAATGAATACGATTTTAATATATTTGAAAATATAAAAATTTTATATAAAATTGTAGTAGAATAAAATTAGAAAGAGATGGGTTTTTATGAACAGAATAATAGTTACCGGTATAATTTTATCATTAATAACAATACCTGCATATTCAGCAGTGGTAAAGGCATCAAAAATAAAACAAAATGTTCAAACAACAGCTCCTACAAAATATGAAATCGGACAATATAGTTTTAATTTGATGAAAGAGGCTATAATAGAAACACCTGCAACTGTTAAGAAAACAGAGCAGACCGTTTTAGAAGAAACAAATAAAAATTTAAAAGAAATAAAAGATATTGAATTTGCAAAGCAAAAAGAGATTATTAATCAAGTTAAAACTGAAGAAATAGAAATAGAAAATAAAGTAAAAGAAATTAATAATAAAACACAAGAAACGATAAAAAACGGACTTAATAAAATTGACAAAAATGCAGATGAAATAAAATTACAAACAAAAGAACAGGTAAAAGAAAATTTTAATAAAGTGGATAACGAATTAAAAGGAATTGAAAAAAATTTACAAGAATCAAAAAAAGAAATAAGAAATAAAACAGATAAAATAAAAAATAAAGCAGAAAAAGAAATAAAATATGATAAAGACAGACCACCTGTTCAATTTAAAATAGTTCCATTACAATATGACGGAGAAATGACAAAAACTATAGAAAAATTATAGAAATAATGTATTTTTATAACATATTAAATTAGAATGTGAACAGTTAGTTAGCTGTTCACATTTTGTTTAAAGTATACAAAATATTAAATTAGTCTATTTAAATGGTTTACATTAAAAAAAAAATTATTAAAATAAAGTTGAGATAGAAATAAAAGAGGGAACGGTTATGAGTATATTAAGTGGAAGTGGTTTGATATCTTCAGCAGTATCAGGGCTAACCAATACTTATGGGGTATTAGCATCACAAAATACTGATGGTACGGGTTTGAAAGTTACAAACCTGACAAATCTTTCAACTAATGTTATCAATCAACTTGGTGGAACAAATAATTCTTTTGTATCTTACTTGACGGGTAATTTTGGCAATATGGATAAAAATAATGATGGAGTTATTTCTGCTCAAGAATTACAAGAAGCAACGACTAATATGCAAATGCAAGGTTTGACAAAAGAACAAATAACAAATTTATGTTCAAACTTATCAGGTTCAAAAACGTATGCAACTGTTTTAGAAAATTTTGACCAAATAGATGCTAACCATGATGGAAAAGTTACAGATGCCGAAATTAAAGCTTATAGTTATAAATCTCAAAGGCAAAGATTACATACAGAATTAAAGGGTGTAAAATCAAGTAATATGAGTGTTTACTATGTTGATGATTCTGCTTATGGGGAAAAGCCAACCAGCATAGTTGATAACATGTATGCTGAAACATAAAATATTAAAGAAATTTTTTAACTATTATTTTAAAAGAGAAATAAATATTTCTCTTTTTTGTTTTTTGAATAATAAAAAATTAGCGTAACTGTATATTTACAAAATAAAATTACAAATTTGACATAGCTTTCAAGCTAATATAATCTATTATTAACGATGAGGGAAAAATGAAAAAATCTTTAGCCATATTTTTATTTATTTTAATATCATATCCTTGTTACGCCGATGTAATCAATCCTCATTTTACATCTGAACAACGTGCTAAAATACAAGAATTAAGAAAAGAAAGATATCAATTAAGACAAAGAAAATCATATATTAATGATGTTTGTGGTGATATTTCATCTATAGATAAAAAAGAATGCAAAGTAAAATTAAAAAAAGAATATGATGAAAATCTGAAAATACTTGAAAAACTAATAAAAGAGAATAAAAAAAATGCCTCAAAAAATATTACAAACTCCTTTGACTCATAAAGAAATAATTATTGATGATAAAAAAGACACAATTATATTAGCGTTAGAATCAAGTTGTGATGAAACAGCTTGTGCAATTGTTAAAAATGGGAGAGAAGTATTATCAAATATTGTGGCTTCGCAGATAAAGACACACATGAAATTTGGAGGAGTTGTACCTGAAGTAGCAGCCAGAGAGCATCTTGAAGCTGTAAATGAAGTAATAGCAAAGGCATTTGAAGAAGCCCAAATATCTCCGGAAAATATTACTGCAATTGCTGCGACAGTAGGTCCCGGACTTGTTGGTTCTCTGCTTGTCGGAATGAATGCGGCAAAAACTCTTTCAATAGTTTATGATAAACCTTTTATTGGAATAAATCATTTGAATGCACATGTGTGTGCTAATTATATAAATACTGATTTAGAGCCTCCTTTTATTGCCTTATTAGTAAGTGGTGGTCATACTCAAATTATCAAAGTTGCAAATTATTCGAATAGTGAAATCTTAGGAGAAACTATAGATGATGCTGCAGGGGAAGCTTTTGATAAAGTTGCAAGACTTTTAGACCTGCCATATCCGGGAGGACCTCATCTTGATAAAATGGCTGATAATGGCAATCCCTATGCTTATAAATTTACTAAAGCAAAAACTGATGAATTTGATTTTAGTTTTTCAGGGTTAAAAACGGCAGTATTACAATTAGTAAAGCGTTTATCAACAGAAAATGAAAATTATAATAAAGCAGATGTTGCTGCAAGTTTTAGAGAAAATATTACAGGGATTTTAGCTGAAAAAACCTTGAAGGCTGCAGAAAAATACAATATAAAAACAATTGTTCTGGCAGGAGGTGTTGCTGCTAATTCTGAAATAAGAAGAAAAATAAGAGCTTTTGAACAAAAACAATATAAAATTTATATTCCTGAAATGAAATATTGTACAGATAATGCTGCAATGATAGGTTCTTGTGCATATTTTGATGATGATGTAATTACAGATTTAGGTGTTGAAGTTTTTTCAAGATTATAAATAAAAAGTATATTTAAAAATTTGTGTAAGTTTTATTACAAAAATGAATGATTTTGTAATTTATGATAAACTTCATATATTAGTTATTCACATAGCAAAAGGAATTTATTATTATGGAGCAACAACAAAAAAGAATTATAAAAGAAGCTTTAAATGCATTAGGTAAGAAGAATCTTGCATTTATTTGTCATGCCGGAAGTTTTCCGTCTGAATACGGTAAGGATACAGGATTTGGAAATGCTGTTTCCAATTCTGCCAAAAAACTTATTGATTATTTAAGTGGTATTTTTAATGCTATTCAGCTTGGACCTGCAGGTAAAACAAAGTCTTGTGATGCTTCTCCTTATACAGGAACTATTTTTTCTAATAATCCTTTATTTATTGATTTAGAACAACTTACGACAGATGAGTTCTATAATCTTTTATCAAAAGAAACATATCAAAATATTTGTGATAATAATCCAAATAAAGATAAAAACAGGACAGCATATTCTTATATATATAGTAAACAGGAAGAAGCATTAAAGGAAGCATACAATACATTCAAAAAAACTAATCCTTTTAAACTTGTTGAAGCTCTGGAAAAATATAAAAAAGATAACGTTTTTTGGCTTGAAAAAGATGCTATTTATGAAGCACTTTCTATAGAAAATGGTAATGATTACTGGCCTATTTGGAAAAATGAAGATGATAAAAACTTATTTAATCCGAAAAATGAAGAAGAAAAAGTAAAATTTGAAAAACGTATCAACGAAATAAAAGAAAAATATGCAGATGAAATAGAATTTTATGCATTTAAGCAACTCATTGCATCTATACAAAATGCGAAAATTAAAGATTATGCACTTTCAAAAGACATTAAAATGATAGCAGACAGACAAGTTGCATTTTCAGACAGAGATGTATGGGCATATCAATCATTATTTCTTGATGGTTGGTTTTTAGGCTGTCCACCTGATTTGTTCTCTGATAACGGACAAGCATGGGGATTCCCTGTAATAAATCCGGATAAAATGTATAATGCTGATGGTTCTCTTGGTGATGCAGGAAAACTAATGAAAGCATTATTCAAAAAAATGTTTGTTGAAAATCCGGGTGGTGTTAGAATTGACCACCTTGTAGGATTAATTGATCCTTGGGTATATAAAGCAGGAAAAACTCCAAAACCTGAAGATGGTGCAGGCAGATTATATTCTTCACCTGAGCATGAATTTTTGAAAAAATTTGCAATAGCAACACTTGATGATTTAAATGAAGAAGTAACTTCCGATATGGAAAAAAGAGTTAAATCTTTAACTCCAGAACAAATAAAATTATATGGAAGATTAATTGAAAAAATAGTTATAGGTGCAGCAGAAGAAGTAGGATTGAACAAAGATGCAATAGTCTGTGAAGACCTTGGTACTGTTACTTATCCTGTAGAATCAGTAATGAAGCAATACGGATTACAAGGAATGTGTTTAACTCAATTTGTAGTTCCGGAAGAACCTGAACATGCATACCGTTGCAAAAATATTAAGCCAAAAAGCTGGGTTATGGTTGGTACTCACGATAATCAACCTATTTCAGTTTGGGCAGATAATATTGTAAATACGCATGAAGGATATTTAAATGGTAAAAATTTAGCAGAAGATTTATACCCTGATTCAACAGAAGAAGAACAAGAACAGATTGCTGTAAGACTTTCTAAAGAAGCTGATTTTATGTTATTTAACAAGCTTGTTGAAATATTTGCTTGCAAAGCAGAAAATGTTCAAATTTTCTTTACAGATTTTTTTGGATTAAAGGAAACATATAATATTCCCGGAACATCAGGTGATGCAAATTGGTCATTAAGAATTCCGAATAATTATGAAGAAATTTATGAACAAAATCTTAAAAACGGAGGTGCAATTAATTTGCCTGTATTGTTGAAACAAGCAATTATTTCAAGAGGTAAAGATTTTGCCGAAAAATATTCTGTACTGATTGAACAATTAGAAAGAATATCATAATGTTTGAGATACAAGCAGAAAGTATGTTTTCAGCAGCTCATCATCTGTTGAATTATAATGGAGAATGTGAAAACCAACACGGACACAATTGGAAAGTGATTGTGTCTGTGAGGGGTTCACAATTAGATAAATCAAATATTCTTGTTGATTTTAAAATTTTAAAAAAAGAACTAAACAAGGTTTTAGATTTAATTGATCATAAGGATATAAATGAATTAGAATATTTTAAAGGACAAAGTCCAAGCAGTGAAATGATAGCTAAATTCATATATGAAAAATTACTTGAAAAATTTGACAATATGTACAGTGTAGCAGTATATGAAACACCTACCTCCTGTGCAAAATATTATGGAAAAGATGAGGAATAATAAATGACTGTTTTACAAACAATTATACTCGCAATAATACAAGGATTAACTGAATTTTTGCCTGTATCCAGTTCAGGTCATCTTGTCATTACCTCAAGTTTATATAAAATTATAAGTGGACAAGATTTTATTCAAGCAGGAAGTGAAGAAATTTTTACAGATATAATGCTTCATTTAGGTACACTTATTGCTGTTATATTCTTTTTTAGAAAAGATATCTTAAATATTATCAAAGCATTTATTCAAGCATGTAAAACAAAAGATTTTTCTTCACTTGAGTCAAAGTTGCCATTATATATGCTTTTGGGGACATTTTTTACAATAATTATAGCGTATCCCCTCAATGAATTTTGTGAAAAAATGGTATCATCGCCTGTAATTGTGGGAATATTTTTAATAATAACAGGATTTATTCTTTACCTTTCTGAACATTTGTCAAAAAATACACAAAATAATCAAGAATGTACAAAAATTACATTAAAACAATCAATTATAATTGGTATTGCACAGGGAATTGCAGCATGCCCAGGAATTTCACGTTCAGGCATGACTATATGTGCTGGTCTTTTAACAGGATTAAACAGAACAACAGCAGCAAGATATTCTTTTTTACTATCAATAATTATAATTTTAGGTTCATCAATTTTTTATCCTGTATTAAAACTTGAGAATCAAGAACTAGCCGTTTTTAATTGGTTCAACATAAGTATTGGATTTATAATTTCAGCAATTGTGGGATATTTTTGTGTAAAATATTTTATGGCATTTTTGAATAAATATTCAATGAAATGTTTTGCATATTATTGTTGGATAGTAGGGCTTTGTGCTATAATCTTTTTTGCTATATCAATCAATTGAAAATATCGAGATAAAAACAGTTTATGGTTAAAGTATAAATAGGAGAAAATATGGAAACTGCAATTAATTTTATCAATGAAAAAACAAATAATTTTAAACCTGTAACAGGTATTATTTTAGGATCAGGACTTGGTGATTTTGCAGATGAATATGAAGCAATAAGAGTTCCTTATGCTGATATTCCCGGGTTTCAAAAATCACATGTTGCAGGACATAAAGGTCTTTTAGTTTTTGCTGAAATTGCCGGTAAACCTGTTGTTATGATGCAAGGAAGATTTCATTTCTATGAAGGTCATTCTATGCAAACAGTTACTTATCCTATCAAAGTAATGAAAAAATTAGGTGTTCAAAATTTAATAATTACCAATGCTGCAGGTTTGGTTCATAAAGAATTTGAACCGGGTAATTTAATGTTAATATCTGACCATATTAATTTTATGGGTACAAATCCTTTAATAGGGTTGAATGATAATGATTTAGGACCTCGTTTCCCTGACCAAAGTGATGTTTATACAAAATCTTTGAGAGAAAAAGCAAAAAAGGTTGCTGAAAGTATTAATATTGAAGTAAAAGAAGGTATATATTGTGCAATGTCCGGTCCTACTTATGAAACACCTGCTGAAGTTCGTATGGTAAGAAATTTTGGTGCTGATGCTGTCGGTATGTCTACAGTTCCTGAAGCTATAATTGCAAATTGGTGTGGAATAAATGTTCTCGGTATAAGTTGTTTAACAAATTTTGCATGTGGGGTTATTGACCAACCTCTTTCTCACTCAGAAGTTATCGAAACAGCTGACAGAATAAAAGAAAGCTTTAAAAAATTCTTATTTGAACTTATAAAAGAAATATAATATTTACGTAAAATGTTCTTATAAATAAAACCACTCTATTGAAAATAAGAGTGGTTTTTATGTCAAAATTATTGCAAAAAAATAATGATAGAAATATAATTACAGTAATGTACAAGTATTATAAGAAATATGTTCCTTATTTATTTATACTTCCTGCAGCAATTTTGTTGTTTTTATTCTTTTTTATACCTTTTTTTGAAACTGTTGTTTTAAGTTTTAAAGATTATTCAACTGATTTGTATTCACCGGGATTTATTGGTTTGGAAAATTATAAAATTCTATTAACATCAAAAGAATTTTATAAAGTTATTTGTAATACATTATTATATCTTATAGGAGCTGTACCTGTTTTAACAATAATACCATTGGTTTTAGCAATTTTAATAAATCAAAAAATCAGATGTCTAAATCTATATAAAGTGCTGATATACATTCCTGTAATTATATCTATAGTAGTTGTTGCAATAGCTTTTAAATGGCTATATGCAACGCAGGGAATACTAAATTATATAGCAGAAATATTAGGTTTTTCTGCGATTGAATGGCTGACATCGCCAGATGTTGCAATATGGTCGGTAATTGCAGTAACTATATACAAAGGAATAGGTTATTATATGATGATTTATTTATCTGCATTAATAGGTGCTCCTAAAGAATTGTTAGAGGCTGCTGATGTTGATGGAGCAAATCTTTTGCAAAAACATCTGAATGTAACCATACCTTATTTAATGCCTACAATAGCTCTTGTTGTTACTGTATCTTCCATTTCTGCATTAAAAGTTTTTGCTGAAATATATGTTATGACAAGAGGTGGTCCGTTAGATTCAACTAAAACAATAGTATATTACATATATGAACGTGCTTTTGAAAATCTTGATTTATCCATGGCTTCAGCAGCATCGGTTATTTTGCTTATAATTGTCATGATTTTTTCCATATTAAATATTTTAGTTTTTGAAAGGAAAAAATATCAACCATGAATAAACATATAAAAGGATTTTTAACGCATATTATTCTTATAAGTATATCAATACTATCAATTTTTCCATTATTATGGCTTATATCAACAGCTTTAAAAGGACAGAGTGAAAATATATTTCAATATCCACCACAATTTATTCCTAAAAATATTACTTTTGAAAATTTTACAGGAGTATGGAAACAAATTCCATTTATAGCATATTTTTTGAACAGTTTTATAGTGGCAGCTTTTACTGTAGTATTAAATGTCTTTTTTGCATCACTAGCTGCATATCCTTTAGCAAGAATGAAATTCAAAGGAAAAAATTTCATATTTTACATGATTTTAGCAACACTTATGGTTCCATTTCAAGCAATTATGCTTCCAATTTATCTTATAATTTTAAAATTACATCTTGTTGATACAGTATCGTATTTTGCAGGATATTTAGGATTAATATTACCATTTGCAGTAAATGCGTTTGGAATATTTTTGATGAGGCAGGCATTTACGTCAATTCCTAAAGAACTTGAAGAAGCAGCATTTGTTGATGGTTGCAATATTTTTCAAATATGGTCAAAAATATTGTTACCATGTGTTGCTCCCACTTGTGCCGTTCTTGCCGTATTTACATTCATAGGTTCTTGGGGAGAATTTTTATGGCCAAGTATAGTATTAACTGATAAATCTTTATATACTTTGCCTGTTGGAATAAATGATTTACAGGGAATGTTTAGTGCAAATTGGAGATATATTGCTGCAGGTTCAATTATTTCAATTATTCCTATAATTATCTTTTTTCTTGCTATGCAAAGATTTTTTATTTCCGGTCATAACGACGGAGCTGTCAAAGGATAATTAATCTTAAAATTACCCATAGACATTTTTTTTTGTTTTTAATATGATTTTATTACTTCTAAGTATTACAAAGGAGATTTATAATGGAAATTATTTTAACAAAAGATGTTCAAAATATCGGTGAAGCAGGCGATATAGTTAAGGTTAAAGATGGTTATGCAAGAAATTTTTTACTTCCTCAAAATCTTGCAACTAAAGCAACTCCGGGTGCTATTGCAAACAGAGAAAAAAATCTTGCCAGAATAAAAGCAAAACAAGAAAAACTTCATCAAGAAGCTCTTGCTATTCAAGAAAAACTAAGTGCTGTTGAAGCTCTTGAAATTGCTGCAAAAGCTGGTGAAAGTGGAAAACTCTTTGGTACTATCACTACAAAAAGATTGGCTGAAGAAATTTTAGCAAAAACCGGTATTGAAATTGACAGAAAAGAAATAACTTTGAATGCACCGTTAAACAGATTAGGTAAATTTGTTATGACAATCAAATTAACTTCAAAAGTTAAAGCTGAAATGAATGTTAATGTTATTGCTTCTGAAATCATTAAAGAAGAAATAATAACAGAAGAAGATGCAAAAGAAGAAAAAGCTGAATAGTTTTAAAAATCAATTATTAGTCAAAAACGGTGAATTTTTTCATCGTTTTTGATTTTTATTAATTATTTGAAATAAGATGATTTTTTATGTATTATTCATTTTGAGGTGAAAAATGAATTTAAAAAGTTTTGTTTTTAACAAGTTATTACCTAAAATTTATAAATTTTATTTATCTATAAATACTAAACAAACTCCACTATATATAAAAGAAACCGATAATGCTCTTTTTCTTGCTCCTCATGCTGATGATGAAAGCCTTGGAGCAGGTGGAACTTTAGCTAAATATCCCTCAAATTTTGATGTAATTTGTTTGACAAACGGCATTAAAGGTTTAAAATCTTTACCTCCTGAAGAAGCTAAAAAAGTTCGTGAAGAAGAATTCTTAAATGCAATGAGAATTGCAAAGGTAAGAAGTGCCAAGGTTTTAAATATAGATGATAGAGATGTTATTGCAGGATATGATGAACTTGAAAAGATAGACATTCAACAATATGATTACATATTTGTTCCCAATCTGATAGATACTCACAAAGACCATAAATCAGTATCTATTATTGTAAAAAAATTATTGGATAACAAACCACACAAAGAATCTATTCAAATTGTTTTTTATGAAGTATGGTCATCATTAGCTTTGCCCAACAGATTTATAGATATTTCAGATACAGCAGAAATTAAAGAAAAAATGCTGGAAGCTCACAAATCTCAAATGGCACTTAGAAACTATCTTCCGGCTTCAATGGGTTTAAGTAAGTATAGAGCATTAACTCCTAATGTTAAAAATGCAGAAGCTTTTTTAGCCTTAGATGAAAAAACATTTAAACAACTGGTGAAAGAAATTTATATATAAAAATATGTTATAAAGGTAGAAAAATGGCTAAAATTTTGATTATTGGCAATAATAAAACAGATTTAAAATTTTTAAATATTATTTTGAATAATTATGGTCATGAAACTTTTATTCTTTATTCTTGTGAAAACGCTATAAAAAAAGTTGCTGAAATAATGCCTGATATTGTAATAATTGATGCAGAAACAGATAATTATCAAGGTTTTGATATATGCAAAAAAATAAGACAGGATAAAAAATTTCATCATATTCCTGTAATTTTAATATGTGATACAACAGATGGGGATATGACAATTACTGGTTTTGAATGTGGAGCTACAGATTATATTTCAAAGCCTATAAATGAAGAAGAAGTAAAAATTAGAATTGATAACAGGCTTGATGTAATAAAAACACATTTAAAAGCACAAGCAAAAAATGAAGAATTTACTAATGAAATGCAAAATTTGCTTAAAACAATAGATTATCCTCAGATGGAAACTATTCTTGCACTGGCAAATTTGGCACAGTCCAGAGATGATAATACTGGTAAACACCTTGAACGTATGCAAAAATATACTTATGTTCTCGCAAAAGAAATGCAAAAAGAACAAAAATATGCTGATAAAATTACTACAAAATTTTTAGCAGAATTAGCCGCCGCCGCACCGTTACATGATATTGGTAAAATAGGTATCCCTGAAAAAATATTGTTAAAACCAGGAAAGCTTAATGAACAAGAGTTTGAAGTTATTAAAACACATACTTTAATTGGTGATGAAACATTAGATAATGTTTTAAATACATTTGGAAAAAGTAGTTTTATAGAAATTGGTAAAAAAATTGCTCGTTATCATCACGAGCGTCCCGATGGAACAGGATATCCTGATAAATTGAAAGATGATGAAATACCGTTAGAAGCTTGTATTATGGCTATTGCCGATGTTTATGATGCACTCAGAACAAAGAAAACTTATAAACCTGCTATTTCTCATGAAAAAGCAATAGAAATTATTAAAAACGGAAAAGGAACACAATTTCTTCCCGAAGCTGTTGATGCATTTTTAAATATCGAAAAAACATTTGCATATATTTGGCTTGAATATGAAACTATGTGTGGAAAATAGCTTTGTCCAATGCTTGTGCAATATCTTCAATAATATCATCAACATCTTCAAGACCAATTGAAAGTCTAATAAGGCTTTCACTTATACCACATTCTTCAAGTTGTTTAGATGTAAGTTGTCTATGTGTAGTTAATGCAGGATAAGTAACAATAGTTCTTGTATCACCAATATTTGTAGCATGAATAAGAAGTTTTACGTTTTCAATAAATTTTGTAGCAGTCTTTCTATCACCGTCAATAGTGAAATTTAAAAGTGAAGATGCTCCTTTGGGAAGATATTTTTGAGCTAAATCGTAATATTTATCTCCTTCTAATTTGGGGTAACAAACCGATTTAACAGAAGGGTGATTTTGTAAAAATTTGGCAACTTTTAAAGCCGAACTGCTATGTCTTTCCATTCTTAAAGATAACGTTTCAAGTCCTAAAATTGTTAAATAAGAATTAAATGGACTTATACAACAGCCAATATCTCTTAATAACAAAGCTCTAGCTTTCGCAATATATGCCATTTTTCCAAACGTTTCGGTATAGCTTAAACCATGATAGCTTGGGTCTTTTTCCGTCAAACACTTAAATTTATCAGAACAAGTCCAGTCAAAATTTCCTGAATCAATTATAACGCCACCCATTGCATCTCCATGAGAAGCAATATATTTAGTAGTTGAATGAGTAACAATATCTGCTCCAAATTCAATAGGATTAAGTAAATAAGGTGTTGCAACAGTGTTATCTATAATTAAAGGTAAATTATGTTTATGTGCAATTTCTGCTAATTTTTCAATATCAGCAACACTTATTTGAGGATTTGCAAGTGATTCTGAAAAAATACAAACAGTTTTTTCATTTATTGCTTTTTCAAAATCATCAGAATTATTACCTGCAATAAAATTAACTTTTATTCCTAATTTTTCAAGAGTTACTCCCAAAAGATTAATAGTTCCTCCATAAATATTTTGAGAAGCAACTATTTCATCTCCGGCTTTTGCGATATTTAAAACAGAAATCATTGATGCAGATTGTCCTGAAGATACACATAATGAACCAACACCACCTTCTAATGCTGCCAAACGTTCTTCCAATACTTGTGTTGTCGGATTAGATATTCTTGTATAAATATCTCCTGCAACTTTTAAATCAAATAAATCTGCAGCATATTGAACATCGTCAAAATTATATGCCGTATTTTGATATATCGGCACACTGATTGAATTTCTGTTTTGTGATGGATTATGAAAACCTTGAACTGCAATTGTATCAAATTTCATTTGTTTGTGTCTCCTGTAAAATTTATTTGTGCATATTATAATTTATAACTTCACTAATCCAGGGTAAGTATGAGTATTTCCCTAAAATTGCTCCAACTGACAGATATGTTAATAATCCATATACAATAATTGAAATTATTGAAAAATGCAGACCGAAAACAGAGAATATATCACTTTGCATCATAACTGTAACAGAAAGAACTACAGCTTTTACAACAGGAATATATCCTAAAATATTAATAACAAGAATTAATGCTTGAGAAACTATAAAAATCAATATTGATATAAATATCGACATAAATACATGATAACGTAAAAAAGAACGCAAACCCTGCTTTCTAAAAACAGCTATTATCAAATAAACAAGACCTACAAAACCCCACGTAAAATATGATAATACTGCTATGATTTTTTCCATAGGATATATTGTTATATTATTTTGATTCAATATACTTCTCCTTATTAAATTTTCTGTTTACAAATTCTTTAACCGTATCATAATATAACAAAATAGTTTCATTATCATCGGGAAATAAATCTACAGCTTTTTTATATTCTTTTATAGCACCAACCAAATCATCAATTAAAACAGAAGTATTACCTGCATGAATATAAATTTTATGAGAATTTGGTTCTATTTCTTCGGCTTTTTTGTATAATTTTAAAGCTTCTGCAAATTCAGACTCTGAAACAAGCAAATTAGCTTTAAGAATATATGCTTTAGACCGGTCAGGAGCAATTTCTAAAGCTTTGTCATATACTGCATAAGCTTCATTGATTTTACCTTCATCACATAAAGAAATGGCTTTACAAATATACGCATCGTAAAAATTCTTATCAAGAGTAAAGACTTTGTCAAAATATTTGTCTGCTTCTTCGTAATTACCCAAAGAAGAGTATGCGTTTGCACAACAAAGATTTATATTAATATTCTCAGGTTCAATATTAAGTGCCTTTTTAAAATGATATACTGCTTCTTCAAACATTTTCATTTTTACAAATGCACAAGCTAAATTATAGTTATATTCGGAATTATCAGGCTCTATAGCAATAGCTTTTTGAAAATTTGCAACAGCATCGGAATATTCATTTAAATCTTGATGCAACAAGGCAATAGCTGTATATAAAGGTGCATTATCTTTTTCAAGATGAAGTGCTTTTTTGTAATTATCCATTGCTTTATTATACTGTTTTAATTCAGCATAAGTATTTCCTAAGTTATAATATACTGAAAAATCAGCATTATCTATTTCCAAAGCACGGGAATATATATTTATTGCTTGTTGATAATCTTTTTTTATAAAATAAATACTTCCAACGTTAATTAAAGTTTGAATATTAAATGGTTCAATATTTAAAAGTTTTGAATATACCTCAAGGGCTTCATCATATAAATGTCCCATTACGTATAATTTCCCTAGCAGTAAATAATTTTCAATTTTTAGGGGTTCTTTTTCTATTTTTAATTTAATTTCATCAAATAATTTGATATTTCGTTCATAAAAGTTCATAACAATATTTTAATTCTGAAATTAAAAAAGTGCAATATTTTATAACATAATTATCCCTTGAAATAGAATTATAATAAATCGAGAATATAAGGACTTAAGAAATCTGCACCAATATAAAATTTGTGAGAGGGTTCACTTGAAGTATCATTCATTGCATAAATATAGTTTAACATTAATTTAACTCTCGGATGAAAATAGTAAGTAAGACCGGCAGTGTATTCCTGAGAAACTTTATCATTTTCGAGGTTTTGGAAGAAATCGTATCTGGCAAGAAGTTCAAGCTTAGGAGTGATAAAGTATCCTAATGTGGAATACAGACCATGAGAGCGTCCTTGTCCGTAATAAATGCCACTACTGCCATTTGCATACATATATTCAAAATCAGCATATAATTTTTTGTAATTATAAATTGCATGACCACCGACTACAGAAAAAGCATTTTCAGATTTCCCGACATCAATACTTCCTCCAATTTTTAAATCACCATATTTTCCGTCAAACTTAGAAAGAGGCTTAATGCTTGCTAAACCGGTAAATTCATATCCTTTAAAATTATTATTAAAAAATCTGCTTCCATCAAAAATACCTATATCGTAATCTAAATATTTATATTTTCCAATATTACGTATCCCATTTGAAACATAATTACCATAATTTCTTGCAATTTGGCTTCTTGCGACAAGTTTTAAAGAAGATGACGGACTTCCCCCTTCTATACCATTTGGTGTTCTCATTTCTCCAAGCATAAGAACTTGATTATCATTTATTTTTCTTTCCAGAAATAAAAAAGATATTTTTTCAAAAAAGTTATTATCATAATTAGTTTCTCTTGAAAAATTAAATGCCCATAATAAACGTGTTTTGTTATCGGCAAAAAGAGTTTCTGATTGAAATTCATTAGCAGCTATTGAAAGATTACTTGATAAATCTTCATGTACTTTTGCATTAAAGAGATTTCCACCATGGAAAAAATATCTGAATTTTTGATTTTTAATAGGGCCTGATTCAAATGTATATCCTGAACTTCTAAACAAATCGAAAGCTGTTCCTGTAGGTTCGCCTATTCGTTTTTTTGAATATTTTTTATCTTTTTTAGGTTCAAATATTTTATCTTGAATACTGTTTTTTTCAATGTTTAATTCAATAGGATTATCTGATTCTTGAATAAAATCATTGTCAAAATTATCAATGTGTTGAATTTCATTTACAGCAAAAGACGAATTTGCTGTATATAAAATAAAAACAATACTGAAGAAAAGTTTTATAATCTTTTGCATAATATTCGGCAATTCCTAAACAGCTAATAGTTAATATGATAATAACATAAATAAACCGTTTTACAAAATGTCTAATAAAAAGGCACTTGTAAAATCTGCGCCCAAATATATTTTATGAGAAGGATTGCTTGAAGTATCTTTCATTGCATAAATATATTGAAATAATAATTTAACTTTTGGGTGAAAATAATAAGTCAAACCTGTTGAAAATTCTTGTGAAACATCATTATTATTCAAGTTTTGATAAAAATCGTATCTTGCAAGGAGTTCAATTTTGGGGTGAATAAAATATCCCACAGTTGAGTAAAGACCATGAGCCCGACCTCTTCCGTAGTAAAAACCACTCAACCCATTAGCATATAGATATTCAAAATCAGCATATAATTTTTTATAATTATAAATTGCGTGTCCACCAACAACGGTATAAGCATTAGCAGAATTTCCCGAATCAATAGTGCCACCCAAATACAAATCCCCATATTTTCCGTCAAATTTTGCAAGAGGTTTTATTCTTGTAAGAGCAGCAAATTCATATCCTTGAAAATTATTATTAAAAGAACGACTTCCGTCATATACACCAATGTTATAGTCTAAATATTTATAATTTCCAATATTTTTTATACCATTAGAATAATAATTTCCTAAATTTCTGGCAATTTGACTTCTTGAAAACATTTTTATTGAAGATGAAGAAATACCACCTTCATAACCAACAGGAACTCTCGTTTCACCTATTTCCAGAGTTTGATTGTCGTTAAAAGCATGGGTTAAATATAATGAGGAAAATTTTTGAAAAAATTTATTTGAATAATTTGATTTTTTAGAAAAGTTATAGGCAATAAGGAGTCTTGTTTTATTGTTAGCAAATAAAGTTTCCGAATGAAATTCATTTGCAGCAATTGAAGTTGTTGCTGATAAATCTTCATGAGTTTGAGCATTAAAAAGTCCACCCCCATGGAAAAAATATCTGAACTTTTGATTTTTAATTGGACCGGATTCAAAAGTATAACCGGAACTTCTCAATAAATCGAAAGCTGAACCGGTTGGTTCTCCTATTCTTTTTTTTAAATATTTGTTTTCTTTTTTAGGTTCAAAAATTTTCTCTAAAATGTTTTCTTTTTTTATTTGTAATTCAATTGTGTTATTTTCTTGAGTGAAACTATTTTCAGAATCTTCTAAATCTTGAATTTCATTTATGGCAAAAACAGGATTTACAAATAAAACAAACAAAAAGATACCTAAAGATTTTTTTAAACATTTTGATAAAAAAAACATTTTTAAACCAACACAATAATCACAAGATAAGTATAACATATTTTGTGATAAATTTATATTTGTAACGGGGAATGTAACACTTAAGATTAATATAAATTTTATACCACGGCTTATTGCTAAACACTAATAAGTATGTTAAACTTTAATAAAGTCAAGATATGGAGGTTGTAATGTCAAAAGATGACAATGCATTAATATTTGGAATAGGAATACTGGCAGGAGTAACGACAGGAATAATAGCAGGATTATTGCTTGCACCTCAATCAGGTGAAGAAACAAGAAAAAAATTAGAAACACAAATAAATGATTTATCTAAAAATTGTTGTCCGACAGTAGAAGAAGCAAAAAGACAGGCACTTGCCACAGTGGATGTTATCCAGTTTAAGATTGAAAAAGCCATAAAAAAGATAAATGATACAATTAAGGCACGTCAGCTTGCAAAAGCCAAAGATAAAGAACATTCTGTATATGGAATATAGATAAGGATAATTAAAATGAGTACAACACTTGAAATTTATTTAAGTATATTTTTATCTGTTTCTATAGTGCTTTTTATTATAATAAGTGTTTTTATAATAAAACTTGTAGTAGAATTATCAAAATTGGCAAATAATTTAAACGACGTTACAACTATTTTAAAAAGTGATTTAGAGCCGACAGTAAAAGAATTGCAGGTAACATTAAGAAGTATAAATTCTATAGTTCAAGAAGCAAATAAAAAAGTTTCTGACTTTGGTGGAATTGCCTCAAAATTGTTAGGTGCAGGCGTTGTTGCTGTTAATAGCATCAAAGGTGTAACAGGCAGTTTTTGGAAAGGTGTTTCTACCGGATTGAATTTATTCAAAAAGTAGTACATAAGTAATAATAAAAAGGAGTAGAATTATGTCAGTAGGAAAATTTTTAGCAGGTTTTGCTGTAGGAGCTACAGTTGGTGCAGTAGTTGGACTTTTATTAGCACCTCAGTCAGGTGAAGAAACTCGTGAAATGATTGCAGAATCTTCAAAAGATTTATATGATAAAGCTCAAGATTCTGTTAGTGAACTTCAAGAAAAAGCAAGTGAAGTCATGGCTAATTTACAAGAAAAAGGTGATGAACTTGTTGAAAAAATACAAAATTTAGTTAAAAAGAACGAAAAATCCGAATAATTTATTAAAAAAAACAATCCCATTTTTCAAATGTAGAGTATTGTTAAAAATTATCCGTAAAATAATTTTTATAATAAACTTTATAAGGAAAGATGGGATTTTTATGTTAAAAAAAATCTTTTTATTATTAATAACATTATTTATATCTATGACAGTACCTGTATATTCTTATGATTCAGAAACACCCATAAGAGTTGGAATAAGTGATACTAACTTTTCTACATACACTTTTACCAAAGAAGAATTTTATTCAAATGGAAAATTAAAAATAACAGATTCTTCCACAGGAGAAAGTTTTCAAACTGAAAATGAAGTTATAACTGTCGAAATGCAAAACAAGTTATTTAAAGTATACAAAGGAAAAGATCTTAAAATAACACAAACAAGAGGTCCTATAGTTATAGCTCCGGAACAAGGTTTTCTTATTGGAATAAAAAATCATTCAAGAGTAGGCAAGCCTGCATTTTATAGAGGAATTATAGAATTAACACCGGCAAAAAATAAAGAAAATGGATATGCAATAGTAAATATTCTTGATTTGCAAAATTATTTAAAAGGAGTTGTGCCTAATGAAATGCCTGTATCTTTTGGTTTAGAAGCATTAAAAGCACAATGTATTGCTGCGAGGAATTATGCACTTCGACCACGAAACAAATTTTATGAAGAATTTGATATATGTGATTCTGTAGCTTGTCAAGTTTATTTTGGAGCAAAAACAGAAAAAGAATTGTCAAACAAAGCTGTTGAGGAAACTGACGGATTAGTTGCTTTATATAATGGCGCTTTGATTTTAGCTGTTTACAGTTCAACAGCAGGTGGATATACAGAAAGTCATGCTAATGCTTTTTCTGACCCTAATTCAAAGAAATTTCCCGGAAAAGATATCCCATATCTGCAAGCCAGACCTGATATTCCTGATATGAAAAATCTTTCTGAGGAAAAAGATGCAAGGGAATTTTATTCCTCAAAACCTGATACTTTTGATAATAATTCTCCTTATTTCAGATGGACAAGAGAATGGACTTTATCTGAATTTATAAAAATGTTAAATACAACAATGTTGGAACAGAAAGCATTTATAAAACCGGATTTTAATGAAAATTCAAAGTTTGAAAAAATTCAAGAAATAAAAATAAAACAAAGAGGTCAATCCGGTAAAGTTATGTTTTTAGAAATATATACCGAAAATGGTGTATATACCGTAGGTAAAGAACTGACTATAAGAAGATTGTTTAAAAAAGATGGAAAAGCATTACCAAGTGCAAATTTTATATGCGACATTGTAAAAGATGGAAATTCT
>JAFQYI010000164.1 GCA_017406505.1 bacterium | reverse complement strand
CAAAGGAATGTAGGACACGCAAGAATAACAACAACATCAGATATTTAGTCAGAAATATTGGCTTCTGTTGAAGATAATGCCACTATCTTGTTTGAAAAAAATTTACAATGTGAGCATATTGTGAACATTTAACAAAAAAAATAATAGCGGCATTAAATTTGGTATATGTAAAAGTCTTGCGACTCTAATGTTTGAAATGGAGCGGGAGACGAGGCTCGAACTCGCGACATCCTCCTTGGCAAGGAGGCATTCTACCACTGAATTACCCCCGCTTATTAACCTCATATTTATATTATACATAACAGTAAAAATTTTTCAAGTAATTAATAAAAAAATAAAAATTAAATGTATATTTTTTTAAAATATAAAATGAGATAAGTAGATTACATGCTATATACTGAAATTGTTTATTAATATTTACGTGATAAAATTGTTTTGTAATTATTTTTAATAAAGGAGAATACCTATGAAAAACAGAGTTCTTTTATGTATAATGGACGGTTTCGGCATTGGTAATTGTACAAAAGATGCTACCCGAACTGCTAATACTCCCAATATAGATAATCTTTATAAAACTGTTCCTAACATTAAAATAAATGCTAGTGGCGAATATGTTGGGCTTCCTGACGGTCAAATGGGAAATTCTGAAGTTGGACATTTAAACCTTGGTGCTGGCAGAGTAGTTTATCAAGAACTTTCAAGAATTAATAATGCCGTAAAAGATGGCTCTTTTTTTAAAAACGAAATTCTTTTAAATGCCATTAATCATGCAAAAAAGAATAATTCATCAATTCATTTTATGGGTCTTGTATCTTCCGGTGGTGTTCATAGTGCAATGGAACATTTAGAAGCTTTAATAGAATTAGCTGCTAAAGAAGAATTAAAAAATGTATACGTACATGCTTTTCTTGACGGCAGAGATACTCCTCCTAAAAGTGCTAAAAAATTTCTTGAACGTATTGAAAATAAGTTAAAAAAATATAATTTACCTCAAATAGCTACAGTAAGTGGCAGATATTATGCTATGGATAGAGATAATCGCTGGGATAGAATTGAAAAGGCTTATGATTGTTTACTTTTAGGCAATGGAGAAAAAGCAGAAAATTCATTAAAAGCAATTGATAAATCTTATGCAAACGATGTAACAGATGAATTTGTTTTGCCAACCGTTACAAATAGCGATGAAAATTCAAGAATAAAAGATAATGATTCAATAGTATTCTTTAATTTCCGTCCTGATAGAGCAAGAGAAATAACCAGAGCTATCAACTTTACTGACTTTAATGGATTTGTAAGACAAGCTGTAAGAAAAAATTTAAACTATGTAATGTTTACAAAATATGATGAAACTTTTGATTTACCTGTAGCATTTCCACCACACAGACTAACAAATATTCTTGGAGATGTTTTAGATGATAATGGAATAAAACAATTTAGAACAGCCGAAACAGAAAAATATGCACACGTTACATTTTTCTTTAATGGTGGTGTTGAAAAAGCAAATAAATTAGAAACAAGAGTTCTTGTAAATTCTCCAAAAGTTGCAACTTATGACTTACAGCCTGAAATGAGTGCTTATGAAGTTTGTGATAAAGTATTAGGTGCTTTAGATGATGAACAATATCAATTTATTTTAGTAAATTTTGCAAATCCTGATATGGTTGGTCATACAGGAGTATTTGAAGCTGCCGTAAAAGCATGCGAAGCTGTAGATACTTGTGTTGGCAAAATTGTTGAAAAAACTAAAGAAAAAGGCGTAAAAATGCTTTTAACTGCAGACCATGGTAATGCTGAATGTATGGAAGACGAAACAACCCATAAACCTTTTACTGCTCATACTACAAATCTTGTTCCATTATTTTTAATTAATGATGAACATAGTTTGAAAGAAGATAAAAATGCTGCATTATGCGATATTGCACCAACTATTCTTGAATTGTTAAATATTAAACAACCTATAGATATGACAGGTAAATCTTTATTAAAATAAAAATTAAAAACAAAAAACTAAAAACTCTCTATATAGATTATATTTATATAGAGAGTTTTTTGTGTGAGTTACAGCTCTTGAAAAATAAACTTTTTTTATTTATAATCGAGATTGATAAGGAAAGGTTATTTTATGTCAATGAATCAATTGCCCGAAAATATGGGTAAAAAAATTGTTGAAGCTTTAAAAAGACAGGCTTTGTTGGAAGAAGAATCAAATTCTAATCAAGTTAATCAATATAATAATATGACACAATCAGATATTTCACAAGAAGATATTTCTTCTATTAAAGAAGAGTCATCTTTTAATGAAATTCGTGAAGAAGAACCAGTGGCAATAGCTGCTCAACCTTCATCAACAGTTCAAATGAATCAACCTATAAATAGAGTTGTGAATGAAAATCATTTACAATTTTCAATGTCGAATGCACAACAAGCAAATAATACAGTTATGTATAATACTTATTCTGCTGAATTACCAACAAATGTTGCTGTTTTAAAAAAATTGATATTACAGCTTCCTGCCGGTGTTTCAAAACAAGTTGGTGCTCAAATAATCAGACAAACTGTTGAAGCTCTTGGTATTTCTATGAATAGTGTTCTTCAGGAAGCCCAACAAGTCCAAGAAACTTTAAATTCAGGAATTACAGATTGTACTATCAAAATTCAGGAATATAAAAATCAAATAATGCAATTAGAAGCAAATACTAGAGAGTATCAGCGTCAAATGGCTCAAATAAATGATTTAATAAGTTTATTTATTCTTACTGATAACAAAAAGTAAATGCAGTTATTTGGTTATATAAATTAAATAGATAAGCTACAAAAATTGTAGCTTGCTGTTTTATACTATTAAACTGGATTTTTGAATATATATTTTCTTTTATTTTTCTCTAGTATTAAATTTTTTCATATTGTTTGATAATTTCTTTTAACAGAAAATAATCATTTTTATCTTTAGCATCGTTAATTTCTTTTATAATTGCTGTTGCTCTGCTTTTTTCTTCTTCTGTCTTAAATTTATCAGGGTGAAAATTCTTTATCGCTGTCCTATATAACCTTCTGAATTGGTCTGAAAGTTCTGTTACTTTTTTTGATTTCTCTCTATGCCTTAATAAATTTTCTCTCTGTATTTTTTCAATTTCTTGTTCTGATAATTTTTCAAAATTATTCTTATTTAATATTATATCTATTTGATAAATCTCTAATTTTTCTTCTAAACACTCTTTAATCAGATTGTTTCTTTTCTTCTGTACTATCCTATCTTTTTCCTTTTGATACTTCATTTCTTCTAAAATTGATAAAATCGTCAGTCTATTATTTTGCAAAATTTTATTTACTTCCGGTATTGTTTTTAAATCCTCAAACGCGTGTTGAATTATACCTTGTCTTTTATTATGAAATTCATTATAATTTTTTAAATATTCATTCTCCTCTAATATAGATAATTTTTCATATCCATTATCAATTAATTGCTTATTAACTTCTTGAACAGAAAATTCTTTTTCAATTCCTTGCTTAATTATTTCTTCTTTTTGCATTTTTGGTTTTTTATTATTAATCGGTTTATTTTTATTTATAAAGTTTTTATCACAATATCTAAGGCGACTTAATACGTCATCATAATATTCACTTTCACCTTCTGTTAGTCGTCTGAATTTTGCCTCATATAATGCTAAATTTACATCAGTTTTCGATAATCCCTGCATAAGACAATTCCCTATAATTTGCTGCCTTGGATTTTGTGTCCGAATACTGCTTAGAACAATATCATAACAATCAGCTTCACCACTATCTAAACCTTTCATTCCTTCTTTTGCCAAAAGTTTATTAACTTCAAAACGAGTTAATCTTTTCTTAATGGAACTATTAATTATATCTTCTCTGGATAAATTCTTTGACATTTTGATTTTACTTGTACTTATACATATTATAAAGTAAAAACATTTTTTATCATAAATAATAATCTATAATTAGCATTCTTCTTCATACTCTTGAGTTAAATCAGTTATAGAAAATTCTTCAAAAAATTCAGTCAATTTTTCAAAGTCCATAACCACTCGGTGAGATTGATTCCAAGGATTTGTTACTTTAAACATTCTGTTTCCATCTTCATCATTAAAAGGTAATATTTTATATGCGTGTTTAGAATATATACTATAACTTTCATTTTGTTGAATTTCTGCTCTATCAGAATTTTCTTCTATGTCATCACCTTTATAGTCGTATGTAGTTGCAGAAATAATATAATCATCAGGATTGTCTGCAAATAATGCTTCTTCTATTATGTCATCGTCCATTCCGGTTTCATAACTTTCCGAATAAAATCCAAAAGCTTGAGTTGTAATATCTGTATCCCCACCAAAACCTATATAATAATTGGATACTGATGAACAATTTTCATCAATTTTTTCAAGAGAATTTATCATTGGTCCTGATTTACCCATAACAAATTCACCTAAATCATCAAGAACAAATACCATTTTATGTTCCGGGTCAGACATTGCTTTATCAACAGTAGATATAGCATTTTTATAATTTAAAATTTTTTTCGAAAGATTATTTTGTTTTTTTACGGCTTTATCATCTTGTTCTTCTTGTGATTTTAATTTTTCTAATTTTGTTTCCATTTGTTCAATTTTTTCAGACATTAAATCTTGATATACTGCATATTTTTGATTTTCAATCTGATAGCCAAACATATGTTCAAGAAGTTTCATACCTAATGGTCCATCTGCATACATTTCTTGATTATAACCATCAGGAAGTTCTCCATTTTTAAATTTTATAGGCATCTCTCCATCGGGAAGATGGACGATTATATCTTTGCCATCTTGTGTAAAACAATTATATATAGCTGCTCTTGTTTTTGGATTTTCCATAATGGAATTTACAGATGACAAAAAGAAACAATCTCCGTTTGCATTTTGACATGCTGAAAATCTTTCAACAGGTGGATATAATTTTAAGTATGTTTCAGCATCAATTTCAAGAGGAATCGAAGCATTATCGTCTGTTTTTACATATATTTTATCTTCATTTGCTATACGAAAAACATCTCCAATATTAACTTCTTTTTCGGCAGATTGTTGTGATTGATGCAATGGTACAAAAGCATCTGCCAGGGACATTCCTTGTCCAATAACTTTATCATAATATGTGTCAATATCTTTTTTAACCAAATCACTCATTACACCATGCTCACACAACGCTTGAGTAACAGATGTCGTAACTTTTTCTTCACAAACCAAATTAAGAAGTTTTTTCATATATACGGCTTCTTCATTATCATTTTGCAGTATATTTGTTAAATTTCTTTTATCCGAAGGTTTGATTTTTTCAGCAAATGGTAAATTTTCAACATAAGTTTTTGTATCATTTTGCTTTTCTTTCTGTTTTGTACCGAAAACAGGTGAAGTTTTTATACCATATATTGCTGCTGCCAATGAACCATTAACTTTTGATTTTTCCTCATTTAATGTTTTATTTTCCTGTTCAGCATTAACCGAAGAAAATTCTCTTTTCTTCGGTGTATCAATTTTATTAATATTTGTATTATTTATACCAATATTCATTTTTATAATTTATGCTGCTTTTTTATTTTTATTTTGCCCATCATTTACTTTTGCTATAGCAAAATCTTCAAAAAATTCTTTCAAATTTTCAAGTGTCATTATTACCATGTGAGATTGATTCCAGGGATTTGTTACTTTAAACATTCTGTTACCATTTTTGTCATCAAATGGTAATACTTTATAGGCATGGCTTGAATAAATACTGTATGAAAGTTCTTGAGGAGATTCCATTTCACCTTCCTCAGCAGCAAATGTACCTGCTGTTATAATATAATCATAAGGATTTTTACTCAATAAAAATTTATTAATCATTCTATTATCCCTACCAACCATATATGTTTCAGCTTCAAAACCAAAATCTTTCATAGCATTAGTCATAATACCACCAATACCACCGGTATAATAATCTTTAGGATCAGAATATTCACTATCAACTTTATCTACATCATCAGTCATAGGACCATATTTCCCAATAATAAATTCACCATAATCGTCCATTAAAATTAACAATTTATGATTAGGGTCCTTCATTGCTTCATCAACTTTTGCTTGACCGGCATGCCAGTTTTCAATTCTTTGAGAAATTTCTTTTTGTTTTTTTATTGCTAATCCATCTTGAATTCTTTTATTTTGCCATTTTGCAAGTTGTTTATCCATTTTTTCATATTCAGAATTCATAATATCTGTATATTTGTCATAATTTCTTTTTTCAAGCTCAACACCGTATGCTTTTTCAAGCATTTTCATTCCTAATGGACCTGAAGTTACCTTTGATAAATCTGTTTTATAATCTAAAACACCTTTTTCAAATTTTGTTTCTGTTTTTGAATTAGGTAATTTTACAACAACATCATCACCTTCTTGATTAAAACATTTATAAATAGTAGATCTTGTATATGGATTTTCCATAATTGAATTTATGGAAGAAAGCAAATAACAATCTCCATTTTCATTTTGACAAGAAGCAAATCTTTCAACAGGTGGGTATAATTCTAAATAAGTATCAGCGTCCATATTTAACTGTTCTGAATTTTTATCATCAGACTTAACAAAAATTCTGTCTTGTCCTGCAATCCTGAATACTTCACCAACAGGAGTAGCATCATTAGCTTCAGCTTTTGTTGTATATTCAGGAACAAAAGCATCTTTTACTGACATTCCTTGTTCTTTAACTTTTGAAAAATAAGTATCAATATCTTGTTTTGCAAAATCACTCATTACCCCATGTCTGCAAAGACTTGTTGCAGCTTGTGGAGTAACAAGATTTTTACAAACCATGTGAATCATTTTTTTCATATAATCAGTTTCTTCATCTTTTTTTCTGATTACATTACCTAAATTTCTTTTATCCATTGGTGATAAATCTTGAGCAAAAGGTAAGTTATTTATCCATTGAGTAACTTCATCACCTTTTTTCTTTTTGCCACCAAAAGAAGGTGTTACAGTTTGAACACCAAAAACAGCTTTTGCTAATTCAGGGCTAACCTTAGCTGTTGGCATATCGGGTTGTTGTGGTGAAATTGGGTTTGTTAGACAATCTTGATTTTCTTCTCTTTTTTTAGCTTTTTGCATTTGCATTGTTTGTACACTAAGAGAATTCAAATTAAAATTAATCATAAATAAACCTTTATCACACTACTTACACATGACTATTAATACTCCTAAAAAATTTTTATTGCGTATTTTTTTCAAAATTATTATATTTTGTTACATTTTTAATAAAATATGTCGAATAAGATAAGTCAAAATATTTTATAACATGGTAATATAAAAGAAAATATTAATTTGTACAGATGATTAGAAACAGGCAGGTGTGATATGTCAAAAATCAGAGTATTAACAGTTTTTGGAACAAGACCGGAAGCTATAAAAATGGCACCGTTAATAAAAGAATTAGAAAAAAATTCTGATATTTTTGAAAGTATTGTTTGTGTAACTGCTCAACATAGAGAAATGTTGGATTCTGTATTAAATTTATTTGAAATCAAACCAAATTATGATTTAAACATAATGAAAGCTAACCAAAATCTTTGGTCGATAACTTCTGATGTGCTTTTAAAAATGAAAGAAGTATATGAAGAAGTACAACCCGATATTGTTCTTGTTCATGGTGATACAACAACATCAATGGCAGCAGGATTATCTGCTTTTTATGCTAAAATTCCTGTAGGTCATGTTGAAGCAGGATTGAGAACTTTTGATAAATATAATCCTTTTCCGGAAGAAATTAACAGAGTAGTTGTTGATTCATTGTGTGAATATCATTTTGCACCTACTGATACTTCAATTCAAAATCTTAAAGATGCTCAAATCAATATGAAACATGCTTATAAAACAGGGAATACTGTGATTGATGCTTTATTTTATATTGTTAATAATAAAGAAGCAGATATTTCATATCTTGGTCTTGATAAAACAAAAAGGACTGTATTGGTTACAGCTCACCGAAGAGAAAACTTTGGCGAGCCAATAAAAAATATTTGCCATTCCATTATAAAATTGGTTGAAGAAAACAAAGATATTCAAGTTATATACCCTGTACACCCTAATCCAAATATTAAAAATACAGTATATAAACTTCTTGATAAAAAAGAGAGAATAATTTTGACAGAACCTTTAGATTATGCACCTTTTTCGACTTTGATGAAAAAATCATACTTAATAATGACAGATTCCGGTGGAGTACAAGAAGAAGCACCATCTTTAGGCAAACCTGTTTTGGTTTTAAGAAAAACAACCGAACGGCCTGAAGCTGTAGAATACGGAACCGTAAAACTTGTCGGAACTGAAATGGAAAATATTTTTAATGAAGCTGATAATTTATTAAATAATGAAATTGAGTATAAAAAAATGTCAGAAGCTATAAATCCTTATGGTGATGGAACAGCTTCGGCACAGATAATATCAATATTGAAAAATATCAAATGTTAAACATTGTTAAACTTATTAAAGAATTTAAAATTTTAACCGATAGGGTAATCGGTAAGATAGAGAGGTTTTAAATGAATATTTCTAAAGTAAGTATGTCTGCAATGCCTGTTTCAGACGAAACAAAGGCAAGTAAAACAGTACAAGATAATAATCAAGGAGTTCAACAATTTTCAAGTGATGCAAGTTCTGCATCAATGGCATACGGACTGTCAATGATTAAAAAACCAGTAAATGCAGCTCCTGTTGAAAGTATTCAAGAAAAACCGGCAGAACAAAATAATTCTACAAAGACATTAAATATATTTTATTTTAGTGATACGCATGGTGAGCTAACGGGATTAACAAAACTTGGAGCAGCCAAAGAAGCATGTGAACAAAGTTGTGGTGGTGCTGACAAACTTACTGTCTTAGGTTCCGGAGATTTAATAGCAGGAAGTCAAACACCTGTAATTAATGCAACCGTTGGAGTTGTTAATAAACTCGGTATGGAAGCGACTTCTTTAGGTAATCATGAAAGAAGCCGTTCTAATGCCAAATTAACTCAATTAAATGAAGATATGAAACCTGATATATTGGCTATAAATGCAACAGAAAAAGATAAAGAATGTTCAATAATACCATCAAAAGTTATAAAACAAGGTGATATTGAATTTATAACAGTTGGAGCACAGCCTTTATCTCCTATTGAAGATCCAAAAGATATTTCCAAAGCAATAGATGAAGAAGTTGCAAGAATAAAACAAGAACGTAAAGAACAAGGATTAAATGATAATTTACCTGTTATATTTTTAAGCCACATGGGTTCCGATGCAGATAAAATTGCTGCTGAAAATAGTGAAACTATAGATGTTATACTTGGTGGACATTCTCACAATGTTGAAGAATTTAATTATACAGGCAAAAGTGGAAAAAATATTTTAGTTTTACAAGGTGGAAAGAATAACGAATATGCAACTGTTGTAAAAATGGATATAGCTGAAGATGGAACAGTTTCTTCATCAGCAAAGAAAATTCATTTAAAATCAGATGTAGAAAGTATATGTAATGAAGTTCAAGGTTTTTACGGTACATCAGAAACAAGTCCTCAAACAGTTGAAGCTGCAAAAATAGCAGAAGAAGAAATTGCCGAAACGGTAGCAGAAAGTGTTGGACCTAAAGTTGATTTAGCTTTTGTACCGGAAGGATATGGCTATAATGTTTATACTGATGGAGCAGAAAAAGATAGAGAAAGAAATTATTGTAACCCTGTTTCAAATATTATGGCTGACGCTATGTTGGCTAAAACAGCTGATAGAGGTGTTCAAGTAGCATTTTTCAATGCTCCTTCTGTTAAAGATACTGAAATTGAAAGCAATGCAAATTTATCCAACTACGATATTATGGGTAGAATGATACCTTTTGGTGGAGAAATAGTAACTACAGAACTTCCAATAAGTAAATTCTATGAACTTATAGAATCAGAAGCTCAAAGCATTATAAACTCTGAATCTCAATTAATGCAAGTTGGAGGTATGACATATTCTGTAAATGCTGATAAAGCCCAAGCAAGATATAATGCAAATATTGGTATTATGAAAGCAGAAGATGATTTGAAAAAAGCAGCTGCTTCTGGTGGAGATATTGGTTCTGCACAAAAAGCTTTAGATGAGGCAAGAGCTTTCTATGATAGTTTACCCGGTTGTGTTGAAAAAATTCTTATTTTAAATAGTGATGGTTCTGAACTTAAGATCAATCCTAAAGCTATTGAAAGAGGGGATTTTGATGGACAAACAATAAAATGTGCAACAAATGATTTTCTTGCTCACATGACCCGAATTGATGAAAATACGGATTATAAGACAGAAAATACGGGCATTGAACTTACCAAGGCTTTTGCTGATGAGATATCAAAAATTAAAGATGAAAATGATGGTGTAATGTTTGTTGACCAAAATGATGTTCGTATATCCGTAAAAGATAAAAATGGTATTATAAACGGATATGAAGTGCCAACAGGATTAAATACAAAGTATTGGTATTAACGAATTCTAAATATAAATAATTTTTCAAGAAAAATTCTGTAAATTTTTAAACAGCTTATTTGTATAAAATAGGCTGTTTTTTGTTATAATTATAGAAAATAAAGGATTTGAAATGATTTTTGAAAAATTAAAAAGATACCTGTTTGCACTTAGAAATTCTCAAAAATATGAAAATATTATCTGTCTCGGATACAATTGTGAAATTGCATATAGGTTTTATAAAAAATATAAATTTATAGATTCATCTTTATTTGGTTGGACCTATGTAACTTTTAATCAATTAAAGTTTGCATTAGAAAATTTTGAACTGATTGGAAATGGTGATTTTGAATATGATATGCCAAGTCATACAATAAAATGTCTTAATACAGGGATATTTTTTCATGGCAGAACATCGGCTTCGGAATTTACAAACAATGAAGAAGAAAATGAAAAAATCATAAATGAAGATAAAATTGAATTAAAATCTCGAATAAAATATTTGAAAGATAAATTTATCAAATATACAAATAATGGAAAATCTACTTTATATATACGCAAAGTTGATTTGAATAATATGCGTTTAACCGATGACTGTGAACAAAAACGAAAAGAAGTTATCTGGATATATAATTATTTAAAAAGTTTTTGTAAAAATAAATTCAAATTATTAATAGTTGTGGAAAAGCCGTTTTATGATAAATTTGTATTTGATAATTCTGCAATAATAACAAGATATGTAGAAAAATATAGTCCTGATAGTTGTGTAACTGCAAAAAATGAGGGAGATAAGTATGGGTGGAATTTAATTTTTACGGAATTTCAACCAAAAAATCGAAAAAAACAAAAAGGAAAACTAAAATTTGAGGTCAATTAATGATATTTTTTAATAAAAAGAAATATGATTTAATTTTTGGAATAGGAGAAGCTTGTTCTTGTTCATCAACGTTAAGACGTGCAAATTTGCAAATAAAATCATTCCCTTTTGATTGGCTTTTTGGTTCAACATTTTTGGGAAGAGTAAATATTCTTGTTAATAATTTTGAAAATCTTATTAATTTACAAGACATAGAATGTACAGGGAATAATGGAATACCTCATCATCTTTGTGATATTTATACAAATAAGTCAAATGGTTTAGGGTTTAATCATGATTTTTTATCTGGAGTTAATCCGGCTTCTGTTATTGACGAAATTTCTGAAAAATATCAAAGACGTGGAAATCGTCTTATAAAAAAAGCTAATCAATCTGAAAATATATTAGCAGTATGGATAGATTCTCCCGGTAGTAACTGGAAAATGAAAATTGATGAAGATTTTGTAAAGGGACAGGAATTATTACAGAAAAAATTTAAAAATGCAAAACTTGATTTACTTGTAATAACTTGGGAAAAAGATTTATCTTATAAAAAAAGAAAATATGAAAAGATAAATAATAATATAGAAAAATATACTTTTGATTATCAATTTCATCACAAGAAGAAACAAATCCCTGATTATGTTGTTGATGAAAAAGTATTATTGAAAATTTTAAACAAGTATAAATTAAAAATGACTTTTAAAGAAAAATTTGATAATTACTTAAGAAAGTATAAAGTTTTTCAAAAATAAAACTTGGCGAAAATGTCCGTAATCACTATTTGACAAAGATTTCACCATGTGATAATGTAGATTTATATAAGTGTTTATTATAAGGAGTTTTTATGAAACTTGAAATTAAGTATTTGAATTTATCTGAAATATATGTAAAGGTTGCTGGCAGATTAGATTTGGATTCTGCTGTAGAATTTGGTACAAAAATAAAAGATACGATTGAAGATTCAGAAGAAGTAATTACCAGTTTGGTTTTAGATTTTAGAGAAGTTGTTTTTATTTCAAGCTATGGTCTAAAAGTTATTTTAGAATTGTATAAATTGATGAATACCCAAGGAAAAATGAAACTTATGAATGTTTCTGGACAAATTTTAAGAGCATTTCAACTTGTTGGTTTTGATAAGTTTTTAGATATTGAACAATAATGTATAAGAATACGCTTAAATCCAGAATAGTCGTTAATACAATAGCTATATTTATAGCTTTAATTGTAATAATGGGATATTATGCTTTTATATATTTAAAAAATGCAAAAGCATTAATTACCGAAAGCTGCTCAAATTCAGTTTCTGTTTATAAACAAAGAATCAATACCAATATATGGAGAATTGAAGATATAGCAGGAGATATAGCACTTACCGGAAGTATTTTTCAAAAAACAAAGAAAAAACATACTAATTTTACGAAAAATATAATCAAAAACACATTTGAGCAAAGTGCTCAAGGTATTATTGGTGGTGGAATTTGGTTTGAACCATATACAATTAATAGAAAAGAAAAATCATTTTTTGTATATGTATACAAAAATTTTCAAAAGCAAACTCAAGAATATAGTAAAAACTATGATTATTTGAATAGTTCTTGGTATAAACAGTTATCCTCCCAACTAAGAAAAACTAATAAAATCGTATGGTCATCACCTTATTTTGAAAAAAACGGTTCTAATACAATGGTAATTACTGCAGGTGCCGGTATCTATGATAGTGAAGGTCAGTTAATCGGAATATCTACTGTAGATTGTGATATAGACAAAATAACTCAGTATATCTCAGCAATGAAACCCACAGAAGATAGCTTTTCATTATTGGCAAACATTAAGGATAACTCTATAATTATTTCAAATGATAAATATCTTGATAATAAAAATTTGATAGGAAAATCATTAGATAATATACCTTGGTTTAGTTATAAATTAGAAGATATATCTTATTTTGTATATCATAAAATTCCATATATTTCTTATGTTAAACATCTTGATAATGATATGGTTTTAATAACAAATGTACCACAAGGTGAATTATTTTATAAAGAAGTAATCAAAGTTTTAATATTATTTATAGGGCTTATTTTGGTAAGTATTATTATATCTGCTTTGTTATATTATGGACTTAGCAGAAATATACTTAGACCTATAGAAAAGCTGATACAAATTGCCAACAAAATAGGAAACGGAGAAATAGATACAGATATAAAGATAGATAGTCCGAAAGAATTTGCACATTTGGCATCAACATTTAATACAATGACAAAAAATATAAAAACGATAACAGCAGAAAAAGAAAAAATAAATTCAGAACTATACATAGCGAAAGAAATTCAAAAATCAAGTTTACCAAACATAGAATCAATATGTTCAAATCAAGATGTATTTGATATATCAGCGTATATGGAACCTGCAAAAGAAGTTGGTGGAGATTTTTATGATTGTTACTTTATAGATAAAGAACATTTTATGTTTTTGATAGCTGATGTTTCAGGAAAAGGAATTCCGGCTGCATTATTTATGATGAATGTTAAAACGCTAATAAGTAATATCTCGCAGGAAGGATATTCACCGGATGATATAATTAAAGTAATAAATAATAAAATATACAAAAATAACAAGCAAGAATTTTTTGTAACAATGTTTGCAGGAATTTTGAATATAAGTACAGGGAAAATAACATATATAAATTGTGGACATAACAAACCTTTTATAAAATCTAAAAACGGATTATATAAAGTATTGGATATAGAATCAAATATTGTACTTGGAGCATTTGAAAATTTTGATTTTAAAATACAAGAAGCTCAATTAGAAGAAGGGGATACAATTTTTGCCTATACTGACGGCATTACAGAATCTGTAAATACAGATGGTCAAATGTATGGTGAAAAGAGATTAGAAGAAGTTATAAATAAACAAGATGATGATATAGAAAAACTTTTAGCGAATATAAAAAACGATGTTGAAAGTTTCACAAATAAAGCACCACAAATTGATGATATAACAATGTTAATATTCAAGTACAAAAACAAAAACGGAATTAGTAATACATATAAAGATTTAGCAATAAAGGAAAATTATAAAAAATTTTATATGACATTGCAAGATAATTATTCAAAGTGGAACATAGACAGTGATATGTCTAATCGTCTTGAAATGTGTGCAGAGGAATTATATGCAAATATTTCATTTTATTCATACCCGAAAGAGCCCGGTTTTATAGAAGTTACAATGATGAAAACGGATAATGAAATAATATTAAAATTTGAAGATGAGGGAGTGCCGTATAATCCTTTAGAAAAGGATAAACCGGATATTACATTGCCACCGGAAGAAAGACCTTTGGGAGGACTTGGAATATTTATCGTAAGAGAAATTGCTGACGATGTACAATATGAATATAAAAATAAAAAGAATATATTAACTTTAAAATTCATAAAAAATAAAGGGGCTTGCACAGAAGAATTTAATTTTTAGTAATAACTTCTAACAAAATTTTATATAAATCTTGTTTTCTATGATTAAATCTAAATTCACATTCTTTTAAGTGTAACAAGAATTCTTCCTTTTTTAACCCATAAAATT
>JAFQYI010000163.1 GCA_017406505.1 bacterium | reverse complement strand
AAGTTCCTGCACCATTAACATCTGCTCCCATTGCATTAAGGAAATTTGCTAAATCTGCAATTTCAGGTTCTTGAGCAGCATTTTGTATTCTCGTCGAACCTTCTGCTAAAACTGCGGCAAGCATTAAATTTTCTGTAGCACCTACTGACGGTATATCCAAATATATATCTGTACCTACCAATTTTGAAGCTTGAGCATGAACATATCCATTTTCTATTTTTATTGTTGCTCCAAGACTTTCCAAACCTCTAATGTGAAAATCAACTCTTCTTTCACCTATAGCACAACCCCCGGGAAGTGCTACCATTGCTTCTTTACATCTTCCAACTAAAGCTCCTAATACTATAAAAGATGCTCTCATTCTGCTTACAAACTCATAGCCTGCAACAATACTTGTTAGCTCTCTTGTATCAATGGTAACGCTTTTTTCTATTTTATCGTAAGATGTTTTCGCTCCCAATTGACCTAAAACACTAAGCATAATTGTAACATCTGTTAATTCAGGAACATTGTATATTTTAGTAATATCCTTAGCTAATAATGTTGCTGCCATTAACTTTAATACAGCATTTTTCGCTCCACTAATTGAAACTTCTCCAAATAATTGTATTCCACCTGATATAATTAATTTATCTGTCACTTTATGCCTCTATTCAACTACTATATTAAATAATACTATACCAAAACACATTCAGTCACTTTTATTAACAAATATTACATTTTTTATTCAATTTTCAGAATAATATTAACCTAATATCTGTTTTATACCAAATAATACACCTATTATGTTAATTTTTTATATTATTTATATCCTATGTATAAATGATTTTATAAAAATATGTTATAATGCTATTTACAAAATTACAGAATAAATAAAATGTGTAAGGGAGATAACAATTGAATAATACAGAATTATTAATGCAGGCTAAAAAAGTATCAGAAAATGCATACGCAAAGTATTCAAAATTTAAAGTAGGTGCTTGTGTTCTTTATGAAAGTGGAAATACATATATTGGTTGTAACGTAGAAAATGGAAGTTATGGGTTATGTTTATGTGCCGAAAGAAATGCTATATCAACAGCTATTGCATCAGGAGAAAAAAGTAATTTGCTGTCTGTAGCTATTTATTCTCCAAATACCAAATTATGTTGGCCTTGTGGTGCTTGCAGACAATGGTTTTCTGAATTTGAAAACGGACAAAATATTAAAGTCGTTTTAGAAAATAAAAATGGTGAAGCCGTTGAATTTTCTATAGATGAAATTATGCCTCATCGTTTTGAATTGATTCCTTAACATAAAAGACAAAAATTGTTCAATATGATATAATCGTCGTAGCAGTTGGAGATTCTTTGTGGCTGAACAAGATATTGACTTTGAAAAAATAAAAATTAATCTTCTAAAATTAAAAAATGTTAATAATAATGCTGAAAAATTAAAATTAGAAAATGAGATTATTGTTGAGGCAGTACCTTTAGTTAGAAAAATTGCCTCTCATCTTGCTCGCAGAAGTACTGATCCTATTGAAGATATTTTACAAATTGGTCTTTTAGGTTTGATGAAGGCTGTTAAACTTTTTGATTTTAAAGTTAGTTCAAATTTTAAAACTTATGCTACTTACTTTATCACGGGAGAAATTAGGCATTATTTGAGAGATAAAGTTTCTATGATTAAAGTTCCAAGGGAAATTTATGAACTTACTTATCGTGTAAACAAGATTATTAAAGAATTTCAAGAAAGTGGAGAAATTTTTCCATCGGAAAAAGAAATTGCTAAAGAATTAGATACACCTGTTAATAAAATAAGAGAAGTTATGGATATTGAAAGAAGAAAACATATTGTTTCTTTAGATCAAATTTTATCTTATATTGATGCAGATGGACAGTCTTTATCTGAAAAAATACCTAATACGAAATATTTTTCACAGGAAGAATATCAGGAAAATAGAATTTTTGTAAAAGAAGCTATTGAGAAGTTAGATGATAATTTAAAAGAAGTTATAAAGTTGAATTTTATACAAGATATTAGTCAAACTAAAATTGCTGAGATGTTAGGTATTTCTCAGATGCAAGTTTCAAGAAGAATAAAAAAGGCTTTACAAAAATTATTTACAATTCTAAATGAATAAAGGAAATTAAAAATGTCAGAACAATTATTTGATATATTGGGAATATTTGTATTTATGGTAGGACTTTGTATAGGGAGCTTTTTAAATGTTGTGGCATTAAGAGCTTTTACAGGTGAATCCATTGTTCTTCCACCATCAAAATGTCCAAAATGTGGAGAAAAAATTAAACCTTATGACAACATTCCTGTATTATCATGGCTTATCTTAGGAGGACAATGCAGAAATTGCAAAAATTCAATTAGTATTCAGTATCCAATTGTGGAATTATTGACCGGTTTTGGTTTTTTAATGTTTTATTATCATTTTAAAAGATTTTTTATTGGAACAGATATAATTTTTCAACAGGCTGTATTATTGCCATTTTTTCTTATTATCTTTTGTATAGCAATAGTCATTTCAATAACAGATATAAAAGAAAAAGTAGTTTTTGATGTACATACAATATCACTAGCTATTGTAATTTTAATTTTTCAATTTATGGCAGGTAATTTAATAAATTCCCTAATAGGTTTAGTTATCGGTGCATTATCAATGGAATTTCTTTCCGGTCTTGGCTGGATATTAGTTAGAAAAAGGGCATTTGGTACCGGAGATACATACATAGCAGCAGCTATTGGAGCATTGCTCGGAGCAAAAATGTTTTTTTATGCACTTATAACAGCTGTTATTATCCAAGTTTT
>JAFQYI010000012.1 GCA_017406505.1 bacterium | reverse complement strand
TTCAAGAGAAACTTAATAAAATTGGAGCAAAATATAGAAAAATTGATGATGAATTTGGCGAATTAACACCACTAATAGCAAAATACATTGCAGATGGCAAAATCATAGGACACATGAACGGACGAGCTGAATTTGGACCCAGAGCATTAGGGAACAGGAGTATTTTAGCTGATGCAAGAAATACACAAATGCAGAGAAAATTAAATCTTGCAGTTAAAAAACGTGAGTCATTTCGTCCATTTGCACCAACTTGTTTAGAAGAAGATGCAAGTAAATTTTTTGATATAAAAGAGGGACTAACAAGTCCATATATGTTATTGACAGTTGATGTGGCAAATTCAGTAAGAATGCCTTTTGAGAAAAATGATGAAACACTTTTTGGTGTTGAAAAATTGAATATAGTTCGTTCTCAAATTCCAGCTATAACACATGTGGATTATTCAGCAAGACTTCAAACAGTAAATAAGGAAACAAATCCTCGTTATTATTCAATTATAGAAGAATTTAAAAAATTAACAGGATGTTCTGTTGTAGTAAATACATCTTTTAACGTTAGAGGAGAACCACTTGTAAATTCACCGGAAGATGCCTATAAGTGTTTTATGTTTACAGATATAGATGTTTTGGTGATAGGTAACTTTGTTCTTTTGAAAGAAGAACAGCCCCCCCTCAAAGGATATAAAAAATATTTGAAAACTTTAATTTTTGATTAAAACGTTTATGATTTTTATTTTATAAATAAAAATATTGTATGCTGTTTGACTTATAGCCTTTAATAAAAATATTTTCTTATCTAGATATCCTTGTTTTTTGCTATTACTGAATAATATAGGAATTTCTTCTATGTTAACCTTTTTTTCCAAACAATAAGCACATAAAAATAAATCAGGGAAAGGAAATGTTTCATTAATTGTATTTAAAAAATCATTCAATAATGTTTTTTTTATTAACTTAAAAGGTGTATTCATATCTTTAACTGTAATTTTAAAATTATTAAAGAGGAAAGAAATAAAAAGACAAGAACATTTCGTTGCTATTTGACGTAATTTACTTTGACTTCTATTTTGTCTGTATCCAATAATTAAATCGGCTTTGTATCTTTCGTTCCATATCTTCTTAAATTCATTAGGATTTATATCTGTATCAGAATCAGCATGAAAAACATATTCGGCATCATAAGAATTTTTATAAGCAAAAAATAATGTATGCGAAAAACCTTTATGCTCGCAATTATAAAGAAAAACATTAGAATTTTCATCTGTTATTTCTTCAATTCTTTGTTCACTATTATCATTTGAACCATCATTGTATATTTCAATTCTATAGTTTAATTTTAATGTTTCTAAAACATCTATCCATATTTCTAATGTTTTTTTTATAGTACTACCTTCATTAAAAAGAGGCATTATTATAACAATATCTTTTGTTTCTTCCATTTTTATTTTTACAAAAATTCTTATTACTTTAATAATATATCATAAATGCATATTTATTCTTTATTTTTTATTTTAATCAAAGAAAGCATAATCGCTATAGGGTATAAAAGATAAAAATAAAAAACATATCTGGGATACATTTGAGGCAATGATATTGATAAAAAAATAAACGAAAATAATGAAGGAACAAAAAATAATATACTGTTAAATGTATTTTTGAGTATAAAAATAAATCCGAAAAATATAAAGATAAAAAATGGAATGAAGGGATTATCTATAATTTTAGAGAATACATTAAAAAGATCTTGTATTTTATTATATATTTGGGGAAATAATAATGACTGTCTTAATGTATTGTCCGATACATTAAATTTTTTTGATAAATATAAATCATTATCTATTTTAAAATCACAAGAATATCTATAAATTATACCTTCAGGATTAGGTAAAAATTTAAAAACATACGAATTGATTATTAACCAATCCTTAAAAACAATTAAACAATTTTTTTTATCTTTTAACAAAGAAAAATAAATTTTCATTAATTCTTTTTTATCTATTTTGTTAGTCAATAGTTCTGTATTAAATATAAAATTGTGAATCAAATATTGAGTATAAAATTTTTCAAATTTGTAAACAGGTAGTATTTTGTTTAAATTTTGTTTATCATCTTGTGTTACATTTCCATTAAAATGAAAAATAGCAGAAATTTGATGAATAGGAACTTCAACAACTTGATTATGAATAAAAGGTAAATCCATATATGTTATTCTCTTTACAAAAGAAATTAGTATCAATAAAAAAAACATATATAAGCAGATATTAATTGTAATATGTTTAAAATTTTTTCTAAATAAGAGAAAAAGAATAACAAAATATACAAAGCCTATTAAGATCCCTTCATATCTTAACATTGTTATCATTATAAGCGAGAATAACCAAATAAAATTATTTATTCCTATTTTATAAAAATTTTCTTTTTCTATTAGCATTATTAAAGAACTTAACGTTAAAGATAAAATAAAATAAGAATATAGTACATCTTTCCATAAACTTACACTCATTATCATATTATATGGAGTAAATCCAATAACAATTGCACATAGTAATAATATTTTTTGTGGAAATCCATATTTTTCAAGATAACAGAAAAAATATCCAATAAAAAAAGAAATAATTAAAATTTGAGTAATTCCAATAATTGCAGGATTATCCCATATTTTAGTCAATAAATGAATTATATATGAATACAAAACAGGATGTTCATTACAAAAATGTAACGTATGAGCATATTTCCATATAGTTAATCCGTCAAATGGTATAATTAAAGGGAAAAAAATCAACAAAGCAAATATTCCTCCCAATAAAATTGGAAGAGCGTAAACAATACCAGATTTTAAATTAATTTTTTCATTTTTAGTTGGAACATTTATATTAATAGAGAATAAAATTAAGGACAAATAATAGAATATTGTGAAAAAAACAATAAAATATGATAAAATATGAAAATTTTTTTGCATTAAAACAAAAGTTGATAATTTTTCGTTTACATTAATTGTTATAAGTTGAGCACTGTTAAATAAACTTGGTTGATAATAAAAAGGCATAAACGTATCAAATAAATAATTTTTATTATTTACTGTTATTTTTACAATACCTTTATCTTTGTATCCCTGAAAAATAAAATATAGTTTACTGGCTTTAGTATGGAACTTAATACTCGAATCTTCTATATTAATAGATGGTTTTATCAATAATCTTTTTTCCCAATAATTATCCATATTACCAACAGATTCAATTTTTTTTCCAATTTGCATATTTTTGAAATTTATATTTTGATTATCAGCTTTAACGTTGAATAATTCAATGTCATATCCAGATGAAAGTTGATATTTTTGGTTTGTTGTGGCAATTTCTACATTTACAGGCATGGAAGGATTATGTTTATATATATTAAAACCATATATCATTATGATAGAAAATATTATCGAAAAGATAATTATTAATCCTTTGTTTTTATTCGAAATATTATAATTTTTTTTAATTTTGGACCAAATGAGTAAAAATAAAAAAGCCAAAAATATTAGTGTAAAATTAACAAGAAAACATGATATCTTTGAGGTAAATAGATACTCTATTTGAAGAGTATATGTAAAAATTGACAAGAAACAAAATAATAAAATTATAGCAAAAATATACAGCAAAATTTATCCTCTATGTTAATTTAACAATAATACATATAAAAATCTATAAAGTAAATAAATACTACCATATTTTATAGATTAAATGATTAAAATCTACAATATAAAAATACTTAAAGAAAAATGAACGTATAATAGATTTAATAATCAATTCCCTTTTTTGGATAAAAATAGAAATCTATCAGTAATAGGAATTGATAACAAATTTAATAAATTGAAAATGTTTTTCATCAATATATAATAAAAAAATATTTAAAATAACTTTATAACGTAGACTTAACATTAATATGCTATGGAACTAATCTAGAATGGTTTTTTAATATTGTTGTATTATTAATTTAGCAACGTTTTTCGGTACAAAGCAATACGGAAAAATTAATTTCTCAAAAAATATATTTTATCAAAACAAAATCCTAAAGATTATGTTTAATATTATCTTATTATCTTTACAGTTGATAATAATATATAAATCCATAATTTAACTTGCACAAATTAATAATATACCAATCACTGTAACAATAATGCCTAAACATTCTTTATTTTTAGGCTTGTAATGATTAAACAATATCATAAAAATCAAAATAAATAAAGGTTCTAAAGACATTATGGAACTTGCGATAATAAGTTTGCAGTATTTAATTGCAACTAATGACAACCAAAATCCCCCAATTGTTACAAGACTAAATGTGCCTGCTAATTTTAAATTATAGTTTGTATCAGTTAAAGTTTCTTTCCAATTAAAAATTTTTTTTGAAAATAAAGCGTAAATTAAAAGTACTATGGCAGCGAAGAACATTCTATAAATAGTAACAGTGATAACAGATGTGGTTACGAGTATCGGTTTTATTAATACAGAAGAATATGCTGTAAATATAATAGAAAGTAACGCAAAAATTAAACCTGTAATTTTTGTTTTAGATGATGAATTGTCGGAATTAATCGGAAAAATAAGAAAAGCAAGTCCAACCAAAATAGTAAATATTCCTACCCATGAAAGTATTGGTGGCATTTCTTCCAGAAATATTAAACCAAATATTCCGGCAAATAAATCAGGTAAAACAAATAAAATTAATGATAAAGTTAATGGAGATAATCTATTTAAAGATGCAAAAAACAAACTATCGCCGACTGCTATTCCTAAAATACCACTTAAAGCAATTTTAATAATAGTATCCGTTTCAATATTTAATGAAGTTTGTGATAGTATCGCTATAATAAACAATAATATCGAACTAAAAATTGTTTTTAGCATCGTCATTCCGACAGGTTCCAGTCTTTCGCCAAGATGCTTGAAAATTATTGAACAAATTGCCCAAGTCGCCGTTGAAATTAAAGCTATTACTATACCAAAAATCGAATTAGTCATTTTTATCAAACATATCTTTTAGTTTTTCATACAATATGACACGCCAGTCAATTTTATACTCTGGTATAAAACCGTATTGCTCAAAAGGCTTCTTATAATCTTCATCTTTTGAATAATCTTGTTTGAAAGGTAAATACTTTTTATCAACCAAATTTTTATTTATGTATGTCAAGAAAATAGTTGTAAAAATATTTTTTCCTGTATATTTACATTTACTATCAATAATACATTCGTAATGATTACAATTTCTGTGTACTAAAATAAAGTTTTCATTGAATTTTTGTGTTAAGTTATATATATCTGCTAAACTCCGACTGTTATTAGCGTGCAATTGAATGGAAAAACCGGTTATCTGATCTGAGTATTTTAATATTAAAGATACAATGTCATATGGTTCATGATTTATATTAATTGTTAAAAGCATTTTTTTGTTTTGAGCAATTTCATTCATAATTTGTTCAAAACTATCATATTGAAATTTTGAAAGAATATTATTTTTTCCGTTCAAAACGTTTGAAGTTATTTTAATTAAAGGCTTTTTGTTTTGTATTATATTTTTATTATAATATAACATTACAAAAGGCTTGTTATATGTACTTTCGATTTTTCTTCCCAAAGTCATATCACCACTATCATCTGAAATATTAATATAAATATCAGACTTATTGATTATAAGTGTTGGTATTATATAATTTTCAATTGTCAGTTTAACAAAATCTAACTCTTTTCTTTCTGAATATACTTTGTATATTAATAAATTAGGTGTCAATAAATCATACATTTTACAATAACAACTCTCATTATCATAAATTGCCAAATTATTAATCTTTTTGTATTTATTTGTATTTAAAATATCTTCATAATACTGTCCTATCTGCTGACACTCTGAAAACATTTTTAAATCAGAATTTAAATTATGTTTGTATAAAGATAATTGAATTATTATAAAAAATAATCCAATAAATATTAAAATAAAAAAGCTATATAAACTTTTCTTTAAATTCATATATGAAATTTATTATATTTAATTTTGATTGTCAATATTACTATTAAGTATTATGAAATTGATTTATAAAATTTTTAATTTTCTCATATAAAACAATTCTCCAATTTATTGTATATTTCGGAATATATGTTTTAGCTTGTAACGGAGATGAATACATTTTTTCATCGGAAAAGTCTTGTTTGAAAGGTAAATATTTTTCATCAACAAGATTTTTATTGATATATGTTAAAGCAATTGGTTTTGCTAAATTTTCATGTAAATATTTACATTTATTATTTGTAGTACATTCATGTGATAACAAATTTCTATAAACAAGAACAAAATCTTTTTCCAATAAAGGTAGTAAATTAAGCAATTTTTCGAATTTTTTATTATCTTCTAGTCTTATAACAATAGAAATACCAGTGATATGGTTTGAATATTTTAATAAATCTTCTATAATTTCAGATTCAGCCCCAGCAATATCCATTTTTATAAAATATTTTTTGTGTTCAAGGTTTAATTGTTTAATTTTTTGTCCAAATGTATGAATTTTTCCCGAAGAATTTTGTCCATTTAAAATAAATTTATCAGTTCCAATACATTCACTTTTAAAAGTAACCAATGGTGAATCTATTTCAATATCATCTATTCCACAATCGTACGCATATGTTCTCTTGTTATACAATTTAGATGTTATTGTTTCAAATTTAATGTCATTATATATTCCGTAACCAAAAAATACATCAGCTTCTTCTAAGGCAATTGTAGGAACAATATATGTATTTGCTGAAGAAGGTCGTATAAATTCTAAATTTTTATGATTATATTTTACCTTGTAAACTAATAGTCTAGGTGTTAATAAATTAAATAAGGCACAAAAACAACTATTCGGATTTTGAAAAGGATTTAGATTTTTACAATTAGCATTATTTTGAGTACAATAATGCATTAAAGGATATAGTTGTGTTTCATTTTTTGAACAATCAAAAGCATATTGCTTATACATTTTAATATCTCTGTCATAAATAAGTAATTCAAATAAAACATACATAAAAAGTAAAAGAATTATTATAAATAATATATAAAAACAATTTTTAATATTCATAGATTTAAAATTATAATAATCTCCTATAATTGTCAATATTATAAAATTATTATCACCATACATGTTTACTATAATTCTAAATACTCAATCTATAATCTTCCCCTTTTTAATTGGCTATATTATAAATTAATATAAGAAAATGTAAAAAAGAAAAAACGCAATATAACAAGAAAAATAGAATTTTCTCTTTAATATAAAAACCAAAATTAATATTGGATTATAAATACTTTAATTATTTGATTACACTTGTTTAAATAATAAAAAATATAAGAAAAAGAAAGAGTAAAACATGAAAAACATGATTATACATGGATAGCATATATTAAGTTTTGTAAACTATGATATATACAAAAAAGCAATTTTTAGAGA